>CAYSLN010000088.1:0-9295 GCA_964431825.1 uncultured Pirellulales bacterium
TTCTACCATTTTTTAAACCTCCAATCAGATTTCACCCTTAACCTCCTCAAAGGTCACCCTTGACCTCCATTTTAGAATTCGCCAATAAAACGAATATCACATTTCGTGTTTCGCGTGTTCGGCATTATGTCATAACACCTCATCGCGAAAGACGCTCAATAGCCGACTCTACCCTTTCCTTGATTACCATCGGTAACTTACCCTCACCTACTTCCAAAGCTCTTTTATAAGCAACAAGTGCCTGAGCTTTATCTCCAAGCTCCTCTCTTACCATACCCAAATGCTCGTATACTTCCGGCGGGGCGACGACTTCACCCTGCTCATACTGTTGTAAAGAAGCCGTCAAGAATTCGACAGCCTCAGCATTTTTGCCGCTTTTATGCAATACATAAGCATAAGTATCCAAAAAGCTTGGATTATTGGGCTGTTGTTCAATTGCTCTCTTTGCGTATTCATACGCTTCGGAGAGCCTTTCCTTATTTTCAGTAAGCATATAAGCCAAATTATTCAGAACTTCGGTATTATTCGGCATTTTATCCAGCAGACTTTGGTAATCCGCAATAGCTTTTTCAAGATAGCTATTATCGGAAGTTCTCTCATAGGCGGAGGTTAAAAGCTGAGCTTTTCTCAGTATGTAACTAACTTGCGAGGCGTTATCCTGTCCAGCGAGCTGGATGCATTTGTCAATATAAGTTATAGCATTTTTGTAATCGGCTTTAACCTTGGCCAAATTAAACATAGTGAAATTGGCCGCAAGTGAATCAGGTTCTGTCTGCAGTTTTTGGCGGCAATAATTCGAGACTTCTTCATCTCCGAGCAACAAAAACATTCTCAGCAAAATTTCTGAAGCGAGTCTTTCATTTGTTTGAGCTTTATCAACAGCTTTTCGACAATATTCCACAGCGCTTTTTTTATCACCAAGCTTTAACTTTGCCTCGGCCATTCTGAAAAAAGCTATGGGTGCAAAGTCAGTATCGACATATTTTTCACCCTCTTTAAAAACGCTATCTAACTTATTCGGGTTCCAAACGCCATTTGCCGCGTTTGGGGTTCCCGCCCCTGAGACAAGTGCCTGCAAATATCCATCAAGAGCCGCCGCGTATTGCATATCGTTCATTCTGCTTTGCGCATCTTTTCCCTGATAAGCTTTCGCCTTCAGAAGATAGGCTTTTTTATACAATCTCTCAGCTCTGTCAAATTCACCTGCGTTCATAGCAAACGTACCCGCCCGGTTACACCATCGCACATCCGTGGGGAACTTCTCCAGAGTTTCATCATAGAAACTTCTTAGAGCTTCTCTTCTGTCAAGGCTTATATAAATATATTCAAGCAGCATTCTGGCTTCCAGGGGAGCATCCTGTTCGCTAATTGCATTTTTGAGTTCGATTATGGCATCGTCACCCCGCTCTATCTGCAAATAAGCTTTTGCAAGAGCGATTCTAGTAGGAGACACATCCATCAATGATTTACTTTTATTAAGGTCCTTAATTGCCTGGTCATAATTTGCTAATAAAAGATTTATTTCACCTCTTAGCCGCCAGGCCGCTGCGTGGTCCTGATTGTCCTGGAGGAACTGATTTGTCCGCTCCAAAGCCTTTTCCAGCTGCCCCTGTTTCATGCCCAACCACCCCTCAAGCAACAGTACAGCGGATTCATCGGGATACTTTTCCTTAAAGCTTTGTAGTTTGTATTCAGCTTCCTTTACAAGTCCAACTCCAAGAAAAGTCAGAATTTGTTCAAGATGGTTGTCTACATTGTTCTCAAGTACTATAAGTTCATCAGAATACTTTTTCACAGCTTCTTTATCGTTGATTTTTCCAGCAACCAATAAGAGGCCTTTGACTGTATCGGTGTCCTTTGGCTGTTGCTTGTACAACTGTTCCAAAAGTTTTTTGGCCTCGTCAAATTGCCCAAGCCTAAAATAATGGCGCCAGAGAAGTGCCTGGTCTTCTGACTCCTGTAACAACTGCTCAGCTTCTTGATTTTGCCCTCTGGCCCGGAGGTATTGCGCGTATGCTTCAAGTACTACACTATCGTTGGGACTAATGCTTTTAGCCTGCTCGAGAGACGACTCTGCAATCCTAAATAACACCTCCTTTCGTTCCGGAATCCTTTCTTCCTCAGCCATATTAGTTGCCAGTCTGGCCAGCAGCACAGCATTCTGTAAACTCGGGGCGGCTGCCTGCAAATTCTGCCGAATCGCCAATGCTCTGAGTGGCTCTGTTTGGCTTATATACTCAGCATAAGCGCTAATTAAATCCAAATCTCCTGGATTTAGTCGTATTGCACGTTCCAAAGCACTCTTGGTTTCAATTAACTGATCAAACGGGACATTATCACCAAGCTTTTGATTGCGACGGAATAAGCTATTCGCTAATCCTCTTGCGACAACTCCATCCAAAGGATTTGAATATGAAGCTTTGCGGATATCTTCCATTGATTCATGCTCATTTCCGAGAGCAGCGTTGATATTGCTTCTGAGCATATAAGCTCGTGAAAATATGGGTCTTTGTTTCAGACAATCATTGATTTTTTTCATCGCATCTTTGTAGTCTCCTCTAGCCGCAGAGAGACGAGCAGCGAAAAACTGACTTCCACAGCCATCGAGGTTGCCGCGTTGAATGACATCTACAGCCTGCTCCGCCAAGCTCCAATTTTTAGCTCCAACTGCAATTTCAAAAAGACGGCTTGCCGCAATGTATTGTTGACTTATTTCTTCGACCTGCCCATAAGCTGGTTTCTTAAGAACAGCCTCTTGTGAAGTTACTGTTTTAATGACCTTTTTGAACTCTTCGGTCGCTTTATCAGGTTCATCATTTCTCTGATAAAATAGTCCAAATTGCACACCGCGACGAACGGGGTCAGCAATATCCGACAGGACCTGCTTTCTTATTTCCTTTTGCCTTTCTTGTGAAACATTTTTAGGATCTGGCTCGGAAAGCAACTGTTTAAAAAACGAAACCGTTATACTATCCGGAGCGTACTTAGCAAATTGGTCAGTCAACTTTCGAGCCTCACTTGCCTGGTCTTGCTCAATGTAATAGCTACAAACGTTGCTGACAGAATTTTCTCCAACGAAACTTGGCTCCTTCAACATCAGTTTTTGCACCAACTCGGCTTCAATCTGCCTGTAGTTATTTAATTCAGTCCTCATTAAGCTCACAGAATCATCAGGCTCAAGTACCTCCTGCCTTCCAACTACTTCTACTCCATCGACAATAACGGCTGTACTATCTTTTACTCGCTTTTGTCCTAAAGCAATCTGAATTTGCGCAATTTTGGCCCTTGTCAATTCCAGATTGAGCTTAGTTGTACCCAGGTCATCCGAGTCAAGTTTGACCAATTCTTCTTCAGCCTCGGATATCTGATTTGTGCCAATCAGAGCTTTTATTCGAAGAGTCCGGCTTCTCTGGCTGGAACCAAAACTCCGCTCAAAAGCATCTACACTATAAGGATTAACCGGGGAGATGACATGCTGCCACATCTGCAACTTCCCAACGACCTCAAGGTTATCCAAAATCGCTTCAGGCTTAGTAGCTTCAATGCCTGACTGGATGGCACTTACCATAAATTCCGCAGCCATACCAAGTTCAGGAGTGTTTTTAAAAATCTTCGCAAGTGTGTAGGAAAGTCGCGCAAATTCTATATCCATCGGCCAAGGTGGTTCAGACGGTTTACCAGCTTTAAGCTCTTCGTATGCTGCATATAACTTCCTTACGGCGAGGTTGGTATTTCCTTTTGCAAGTTCGAGCATTCCCTGCCACTTAACAACATGTGGCTCCTCCCCACTACCAAAGATCTGCTCAATTTCGTGTACTGCTTCCTCAGCGCTTGTCAGCCACATTTTGGCTTCTGATTCCGTTCTCACCTCGCAAGGCTCAAGTATCTGCTCGATATAACAATGTGCGAGGAGACTACACAATGAGACTCTATTTACTTTATTCATATAACTTCGCGGTCCACTTGTTGCCTGTGCATTAGGAAGTGTAAGCGCGCGCTTAGCAATAGCTATTGCCTTGTAGACTCCTCCTGTTTGCCCATAAACAGAAAACCTGCGATAGTACAAACTCGCGGCAGTCATCGCATATGCCACGTTCTCTCTATCCAACGCAATTGCTTTTTCAATAGCATCGATACCCTTATCCATTATTTCAAGGCCAAATTGATAACCTGAATAGAATGAATGGATCGAGTGGAATCCAGCAAGTGCCGCGAAGGCATCTGCGTTGTCTGGGAACTTTCCTACAAGAGACAGATACTCAGGCTCGAGTGCCTGAACCCGCTGCCTGACAGGTACATCGCCTCTCCTGCGAGCAAGCTCAAGCTTCTTTAATAAAAGATTAATGTGCGCTATGGGGTCAGCATCCGCAAGCTCAACCGCTTTCTCTAAAAGCTCGACAGCCCGCTCGTCAGCTCTGTCCCCCTCCTCAAGACTACCTCTTAATACACGGATATTACCTTCTTCTACCTCCACCTGTGCCAAATACCAATAGGCATCCACGTTATCCGAGTCCATTTCCAATACTTTTTCCAAATCACTCCTTGCGCTAGCAAGCAATTCGCCCGGTACAGAGACAGCTCTCATCTCGGCTAACCCAATAGCAGCTATGCTTCTGAGCAGATACAAATATGGGCCGATAATCCGAACCCCGGGGCGCTTAAGCTCTCTTGCTTCCGGTCCAAAGGAAGGTTCCCACTTTGTTTTGTCTTCCCTAAGCAAACCTGCATTATCGACCACTTCTATAAGTTCCGAAGCCTGCTTACGGATATCTTCCCAAATTCTACTAACATTTTGCCCGGCACCTGCATAGCTGCCTGCAAATATGTAAAGATACTTTAGCTGTCCAAGTCGAGCTTCTATGTTCTCGGGGTCTATGGTGATTATTTGCGCCCAGCAGCCTCTTACTTTGGGCCACTCGTCTGTCTTGATATACACGTCCGCAAGCTTGAAAAGTATCTCTTTACTTAGTTGGTCATCCTTTACCAAGTTAAGCGCTTCACGATAATTTCGATCCGCCCTATCATAATCCTGTGCAATCCATGCTGCGTCGCCATCTTGAATATATTTTTCGGGATCGCGGCTCAAATGCAGGACGACAACAACGACGCCCAGCGCTAACAGCAGAAAAACTGCCGAGCCAATAAGCGCAACTTTCCTATTCAATCTTTTCTCTGCCATCGATTTTCCTTTACTCGGTTCTCGAATTCTTATCTTCGATTCTGCTCTTACGAGCATCCAACATCGAGTATCAAACTAACCAGTTAGAGACTTTTCATCTCAGGCCAATGTTCTTCTTCCAAAACTGGCAAAATCACAGTAAGAAGCTTTTCGCTCGCTTCAACTACTATTTCTTTACTCAGTGCGACCGAGGCCTGATTAAAAATCAGCTCAACTTTACAAAAATACGCATGTTTGTAAAAAAGGTTCCTATTTAGAGCTATGCGAGCCTCATCTCTACTACCAGCATATTCGCCATTGACTCTGAAAAGGTACAAAACAGGAAATTTTCCCCTGCTCTGCCAGAAATCAGAATCTGCTTTTCCAAAAACAAGTTGTCTTCCCGGGATTTTTTTCTCGAAACCAGGTTTGTTAATTTCGAATGTCACGCTGTCAGTGGCTAATCTTTGGTAGCCACCCCCGGTGTAGCATTCCTCGGGCACATGCGGTACCCTATCCGGCAGCTTGTAATAGGTAATAAACAACAAGCATCTACGCACAGGACTATCAACATCTACAGTGGTATCTTCCAGAATCCATTGGATATAATCTTCTGTGCCTAATTCCTTTACAATTTCTTCGTTTTCGATTTTGCTTTTTGATATTACTTTATAAGGGAGTAACTTTTCTTCATCCAAAAGGTCCAAAGATTTCTTCAAAGGCAGTGGTTCTTTCTTCAAGTATACTCCGAGGTTTTTTATTGCGATCGACATACCACTGGCAGCCACCGCAAGGACCGCTGCGCATATCAAAAATGCCGGCTGCAGATAAACTCGTATACTGTTTCTTCTTATATCGCCCATCACAAATTACTCTAAGATTTCCAAACGCACTATACTACGTTTGGGTTTTTCCCCTAACCTTTTTTCCTAACCACAATATCCTCTGTAATCGCTTTGTTTTCTTCAATAAACAAACTTGACATAAACCAAGCAAGAAAGCCATATAAAGCAAACGCCAACGGCAACATTGCCATCCCAAGCATGTCGTGGTAAATTCCCTGAGTATATTTTGGATGTATCAGGACATAAATGAATCCGGTAACCGTAACCCGTACTATATTACAAAAGATTGCTATAGGTACTGTGGCAACTAATAAGACAATTCGATGGCCTACAGGCCTGTGGTGCAGATACGCCATAGCCACACCCAAAGCCACGAAGGCCATCAGCAGCCTCATTCCGCTGCAGGCCTCAGCGACATTGAGTCCTGGGTCTAAGGACCTGCCTTTGTAAACTATACTTATTACTACCCCGCTGACCGTAGCTTCCAGATCGTTAACTAGATTCAACAATACAGTTGCTACTTTTGCTGCCCACTGTCGCATCGGCATAGTCAAACCAACATAATACCTCCGGGGCAAAGGCACCGCAAAGACCAAAAAGGTTATAGGTAGCCAAGTATACTTAATCAAACACCAGCCACCTAAAAATAATACGACCGCGCCAAGTGCCGCTATCACGGAAATGGAGCGGAAGTATGCGTATCCAGAGGGGCTGACTATGTTAAAAAGATAAAATAAAATCCCGCAGACCAGGAAGAATAGGCCAAGATAATTTGGTTTGGTTTGAAGATTTAAAATCTCGCTCTTATGCTGGTTAATAAAGTATAAACTAAAAAGCGGGATCAGAAAACCGTGCGACCAACTGGCATCAGTGAACCACTTTCGGACGATACTCTCAATCTCATTGTAAAAAAGAAAGCAGAACAACCCTCCAATCACCAATATCTTGACGTAATTATGCACACCAAGCTCTCGCCAGCTTTTTCGAACTTCAGGTAACTCTTGCGTTTTTGCCATAGGAGAAACAACTTTTTTCACCATACCTAAAGGATATTGCCATAACTAAGCGAGTCCAAGCTTATAACCAATTTAATCCGAAGTAATCATGTCGTGCAAAATTACGGTCATAAACAAAACCGAAGCCGTAAGTTGACCTGAATGAATTTCTCAAAACTGCTCGCCATCTGGAGGTTGCATCCGTACCGACATTTATCATGTCGTTGGGCTTTATAAAGAAGTCCGGCTGCTCGCCGCTGGCGATTTTATCCAAATCAACCATTACTATTTCTTCTCTTTTCTCACCTATTCTTCTGACTACTTCACAGCGTTTTGGCCACGCCAAAGGTCCCAAACCACCTGCGGAGGCGATAGCCATCTTCAAAGTCATAGGCCGGCCAGTCAGATTAACATATCCCTGCCTGTTGACATTTCCCATTATGCAAAACTCTCCGATAACGTCAACAGGTACATGTATAGAATCGCCCGGTTTTATCACGATATTGTACCGTGGGTCACCAGCGAGTAACTTGTCGGCTGGTATCTTGATTAATCGTGCCTGCACCCCGGTTCCCCATCCCATGTCTGCCGGCAGCTGTTCCTGAGGCGGAGCATACAGCCGTCTTTGTCCGAATCTACTCATCGGCTCTCTTGTTAATGCTGGCGGAGCACTTTGCACTGGAACCCACTTGCCGTCCTGAAAAGTCCACTCGACGTTTCCACCAACGTTTTGCTCTGTAACCGGCTGCTGCCTCATAGTGAGTGGCTGCTGCATAGTCCCAGGGCTCGTTCTCGGCGGACTAACTCGAATAGGGACCCATTTGCCGTTCTGAAAGACCCACTCAACACGTTCATCTCCAGAGTCATTCATTTGCCCACCTATCATTCCCGAACCAGATGAACCGACAGGCAAATCTAATGTATTTTGTGGACTCATCCGACTCTGCTGTCGATTGGATGTGGATCCAAAAGTCTGGGGAAAGGCCATTTGGGAAAATTCATTTCTCCTTGCCAACTCCGCGGAAGCCATAACTACTTTTTCACTCTGAGGCCATCGGCGGTAAGCTGTTGGTGCTGTCATCTCTAGCATTTCCCGTTCCAACTCAAACAGTTGGTTTGACCGATCCGCTTTACTAATCCCAGGCTCAACCATTCTTGGTTCAGACATTCCGGGCTCATAGAGATTAAAGCCAGCGGGTTCGGCCAATTGTCCCTGGTCCTTAACGAAGCGCGAAACGTAAATGTAGCTTACGTTAAACTGTCTTGACCCTCCTGCTGTTGCAAGTGCATCGGTCAGCCTAAAATCATATCTCGGAATGACGTACCTACCCGGAGCTGATACACCATCCCCGAGTACTGAAAAAGTACGCTGCTGTGAACGTATTAAAGCTACAGTGACCGATGGGTCTTTTAACACACTCGGCGAAAGGATTTGCTTTATCTCGTCTTCAAGCTGGGTTTCTGTCAACCCCTCTGCCTGAATGATCCCGACACCCTGAACAGATATCTTGCCGGTCTCGGTAACAAAATAATCGCCTGTAAACTGCGCTGCATCTGTATACAACTCATAAATGGAAATCCTTATAACGTCGCCGGAGCTAAACACATAATCACTTTCCACTGCCACAATGTCACTCGGCTGTGGTTCTTCGGCTCTCTCCCAAGCCACAGGCGTTTCCTCCCCTACACCCAACGAATCCAATATTATATTGACTGCCGGTGTAGGACGGAATCTCCCTATTTGCGTTGGGTCGAAAAATTTATTACCGCAACCAGCCAGATAAACACTCAGAACAGATGAAAGCAATCCAATCGTTATAATCTGTACCTTTTTCATAACAAAATCCCTGAAAACACCGTGTTTCTCATCACTCCAAAGGTCTAAAACCATAAAAAACCCTTTTTTCTTGGTAAAATTTATCGGTTCAATACCTTCTTCGCTTAACTTATTTAACCGTGATAAAAACAAATATCACAAAGAAATTTTTAACGTGCCTCGTGTCCAATGCTCGCTACTATCCCATCATGCTTTAGGCATCGCAATAAACTAATCGCGCTCTGTTTGCTATCTATCACAACTATATGTATAAAAAGCACTTACGAGTAACAAGAATCATCCTGAAATGCCTTCCTAGCCGCTCCTCGCTCTTTCTAGTAAAAGAACCAAAATGTTCTTCTACTATTACAAGAACAGACTTAGATTCCTAATGCTTTCCAAGCCCGATAATTCGCTCTAAAGTAGTATAAGCAAAAATATTAACTTAGGCAAGAAAAATTTCTGAAACACCACAAAAAAA
>CAYSLN010000089.1:0-9280 GCA_964431825.1 uncultured Pirellulales bacterium
CCGCAGCGCACCCCCGCTGCAAGAAAGCCCTTTGGTGCAGTTATAGTGTTATTTATCATGAGAATCCTCACTATAAAAGTAGTTACCTGCAATGAAATTCTAATATAAGCTGTAAAAATAGTCTATAAATGAATTTTTTTTCGTACAGAGACAGAAGAAAATGCTTTGTATTTTCGTTGTTTTTCAGTATAATGTTCCATGAGAATTGCAGCGGGAAGAGCACAAGAATAAACTTGAATCGGTGAACAAAGAAAGAAACATTCAATAGCTTATTCCAAGGTCTTGTAGCTGTATTTATCAAAGGATAAGCTGTGACAATAAGGGCGGAGTGAGCATTATAGTAACAAATAAAAAGGGGTAAAAAAAGAGAGTTATAAAGTGTTAAAGCCCAAAAAACTTGGATTGGTGGGAAGATTACTCTTAGCTGGGATTGCTTTATTTGGAAGTAGTGGATGCGAACCACATTATCATAATGAATATGATGATCTCAGTTTAGGTGCAAAAAGCGCGCAATATAACTCTGAAACTGCTGAACAAGCATTCTTTTGGGCATTAATGTCAGATCATTTTAATACTCAGGCAGATAGGGAAGATAGGAGATTAGTTGCCGAACAAAATTACAATTTAAAAAGTTTAAGAAATTCAGATCCTGAACGAACTGCATATATAAATGGGTTAATTGAAAGAGCAAAAGTAAATGACCCAAATTATTCTTCAAATCCGGAATTAAGCGTAAGGAGACAGAGACTTAAAGAAAGAGAGATGTTAATTGAAAAAGCAAAAGTAAATGACCCAAATTATTCTTCAAATCCGGAATTAAGCGTAAGGAGGCAGAGACTTAAAGAAAGAGGGTTTTAAGATAATAAGAAGAACAAAAAAAGATGAAAATAAAAAAGAGAGATAATAAAAGAGGAATAACTAAAATAAAGTCCTGGTTTTTAATTATAAATTTAGTTTTAGCTGTTGTTGCATTTGGATTTAAATAGGGATAGCCTTCTACACACCTGCTACTTTAGTCCCATTGTTTCTTCGAGGCCGAAGACGATATTCATATTCTGAATTGCCTGGCCGGATGCACCTTTGACCAGATTGTCAATCGCTGAAAAGCAAACGATTTTGCCTTTCACACAACTTACAAAGAGGTGGCAGTAGTTCGTACCCGCCACATCTTTAACAGCAGGGGCATTCTTGCATATCTGCACAAAAGGCTCATCGTTATAGAAATCGTTGTAGAGCTGCAATAGTTGTTCGCCATTGGCTTTGCCCTTCGGCTGGCAATATACCGTCGATAGAATCCCTCTGTCGAAAGGTCCGACGTGGGGCTGGAACAGTATACGGACTTCGGAGCCGGCAATTTCGCCGGCGATTTGCTCCATCTCCGGCATATGGCGGTGCGAGCCGATACCATAGGCGAACAGATTTTCGTTCATATTCGGGAAATGGAATTTGCTCGAGGGATTTTTGCCTGCTCCCGATACGCCTGTTACGGCGTTAACAATAATCGAGTCTGTCTCGACAAGGCCTTCTTTGAGTAGCGGCGCTATTGCCAATAGTGCTCCTGTGGGGTAGCAGCCGGGGTTGGCAATTAAATCTTTACCTTTTATCTGCTCACGGAATAGTTCCGGCAGGCCGAACACAGCGCGCTTTAGATTGGCTGTATCGGTATGCTTTACCTGGTAAAATTTCTCATAAATGGCTGTATCTTTAAGCCGATAGTCTGCGCTAAAATCGATCACCTTTAGACCCGCGTCTAAAAGTTTCGGCACAAAGCCCATAGATATCTTATGAGGCAGGCAGCAGAGGGCGACGTCAGCTAAGCCGGAGAGTTTCTTGAAATCCAACGGCTCGATTTGCAGATTGCACCGGCCCTTAAACTGCGGGAAGACATCTTCGGTCGCTCCGCATTCCTCCGGCAAGGCGGTCAGATAAGTTAGTTTTGCCTCAGTGTGGCGCAGGATAATCCGTATCGATTCGGCACCGGTGTAACCGCTTGCGCCTATTATTGCAACTCGTATCATTATGTTTCCCTTTCCCTTATTAAATATTGGCTAAGAGTATCAATTTCGTTTTTAGCGGTCAAGTTCTCTCCTAACCAAAACGATGGCACAGGCACCGATGACTAACACAGTACCCAAAAGGCGGGATAGAGTCAA
Source organism: uncultured Pirellulales bacterium (assembly GCA_964431825.1). Classification (GTDB taxonomy): domain Bacteria; phylum Planctomycetota; class Phycisphaerae; order Sedimentisphaerales; family Anaerobacaceae; genus CAYSLN01. The sequence goes on from CAYSLN010000089.1 coordinate 2,154, forward strand.
AGGTTCGCTGAATATTACCACACCGGCTATGTAGCACAACACCGGTTCGAGCATGAGCAACAGCGTACCAACCTTTACCGGTACATACTTAAAGCCCTGCGTCATAAGTAACTGACCGATAGTGATACTAACACCCATCCCCAGCAGGATAAAGAGGCCCTTGGGGCCAATATTTACGCCTGTGCGAAAAGCAGGCATTATGACCAGCCACATTCCTACTACACACTGGGAAAAGTAAATCGCCAGTGAATTATCCGTGTCGTGGAGTTTGCGTATCAGCGTGACAGCTATACCGGCTATCATTGCACCGAGGACTGCCAGGAGCTCGTATCTGCCGAAGACCAGCAGTGAGAAGCCCTGTTGCTTTTCGTAAGCGATGAAGTAAATACCTGCTATTGCAGTTATGATGGCCACGAGATTCAATAGTTTGAGACGCTCTTTGAGGAATATCGCACTTATAATACTTGCAAAAATGGGGTATGAGCTTACTAAGACCATTCCTTTTCCCAATCCCAGTTTTGTAATAGACAGTAATCCAATAAAGACGGTTATTCCGCCGGTAAGGCCCCGCAGGAACAACAGCTTCTTGTTGTTGAAAGTGAGCTTTATCTGCCCCGACATTGCAGCGGTGGCAATCAGTCCGAATCCTATGACGAATCGAAAGAAAGCCAGCTTATACGCACCGATATATGAGCCGGACTTGACCAAACAGCCGGCTATGCAGAAAAATCCGCACGCTAAAATTATCAGGTTAGTTCCTTTGGTTTTATGTTCGAGCATGGGCATTGAAAATTACTCCATAAAAAAAACCACCGGAAATTCCAGTGGTTTTTAATAAATTCGAAAAATGATTTGAACTAACGCTTCGAGAACTGGAATCTCTTTCTGGCACCGCTTTGGCCCGGTTTTTTCCTCTCGACCATCCTGGGGTCTCGAGTCAGGTGGCCGCCGTCGCGCAGTGCCTGTATATAGTTTTCGTCGTAGTTCTTCAATGCGCGGGCAATTCCCAGCAGTGATGCACCGGCCTGGCCTGTAGTTCCGCCGCCATTGACATTGATAAAGACATCGAAAGATTTCTTCGCGTCAACCGTTTTTAAAGGTGCCAGGACAGCATTTCTATCCTGCTCTAAACGGAAGTAATCTTCGAGCGGTTTTTTATTTACCAGCAGTTTGCCACTGCCCGGTTTGATTCTGACTCGGGCTACAGAACTTTTTCTTCTGCCGGTGCCCCAGTAGAAGCCACCCTTATCGGGTCCCTTCTTTGCCGGTTTGGCTGATGCCTGCGGGGCCGATGAACTGGTCTCTACCTTTTTACGCCGAATCGGAGGATTTTTTGATTGGGTCTCTGCCATAATCTCTTGTTCCTGCTCAGAACAGTTCTATCTTATCCGGTTTCTGGGCTTGTTGTTCGTGTTCAGGGCCGCGATAAACCTTCATTTTTTTCAGCATTGCTCTGCCGAGCCTGTTCTTCGGCAGCATGCGCTTTACTGCTAATTCGATTACCTTCTCAGGCTTTTTTTTCAGCATATCAGCGTAGCTGACATATTTATGGCCGCCCGGGTGAAGCGTGTAATAATCATATTGTTTTTGCACAGCCTTTTTGCCGGTGAGCTTTATTTTCTCAGCGTTTACCACGATGACATGATCGCCGACGTCGACGTGCGGCGTATATTCAGGCTTGTTTTTTCCCATCAGTATCGGCGCAATCAAAGCGGCCATCCGGCCTAAAACTGCACCGTCGGCATCCACGAGCAGCCATTTCTGCTCGATTTGATTTTTCCTGGCCATAAAGCTCTTCATAGGCATAGACACTCTCTATCTATATATGAAAACACGGATTTTAGCCGAGATGCAGGATATGTCAAACTATTTTTAGTCGAAGAAATCATGAATTTGTGCAACATCGGCCAATTAATTACACTTGCGGTGGTTTTTGTCTGCTCTTGTGCCATGTTTTGCATGGAAGCTCCATAATATATTATTTCGAGGCCCGGAGGGCCGGGGCAATCTCTGGCGCATGTAAAGATAGGGGACATTAAATCGCGTGAAATTGGCTTTGAATTGGGTTTGTTTTTTTATTGGTTCATTGTTCATAGTTCTTTGTTTTAGAAGAAGTTATGTTCATTTGGGCCTTGCGAAAATTGGGTTTGTTTTGCATAATAAAGACAGAGGACAGGATTCGTCGCTCGTCGCCAGTCGCTCGTCGCTCGGAAGAAAGAGGGCGGAATTCGCATCTCGTATCTGGTATCTCGTATCTCGCAGAAGAAAGAACAAAGAAAACAGACGATTCAGCGGTCATGGAAGTTTCCCCCGATTAATTGACGATTGACTAATTTTGATTTGGGCCTGCTGGCCCCGGGCTGTGCCTGCTGGCGGGTTACGTTTGCCTGCTGGCAAACATGTAGATATTTTAGCATATTTTCGAACAAAAATCAACGAAAAACGGTCGAAAAGGCAAGCAAAAACCCCGCCTTTATCCAAAATTGTCCATAACCGTCAATGGTAATGGTGAGGGGGATTGCAGCCTCTTGCCAATAAACGTAAATTGTGGGGTTTTCGGCTTTGGGACAAGGTTTTTTCTTAGCCTGTGCGTCAAGTAAGAGATTAAAATTTTTTGGAAGTTTTTTGAATTTTCTCTTGATTTTTGACGAAAATAAACGTATATTATATACGGAGTAACAATAATTTACATTATGTACGGGACTATAAAATGACTACTGTTAATATTACAGACCTGCGTCCTAAGTTGAGCGAATATGCCGATGATGTGTGTTTTCGCGGGGAGAGGATAGTGGTTGAGCGAAATGGAAAGCCGGCTTTTGCTATGATTTCTGTTGAGGACTATGAGGCAATAGAAGCGCTTGAAGAAAAGATAGATATACAAGAAGCAAAAAAGGCATTGGCGAAAGGCAAATTCATACCGATAGAAAAGCTGGAAGCCGAACTGGGTCTAATATAGAATACAAGGATGTATAAGGTTGTTATCGCAGAAGATGCTGCTGGTTTTATCAGACAGCAAACAAAGAAAATCAGTCGTCAACTGACCAAGAAAATCAAATCTTTGGGGCAAAATCCTCATCCACCGAAGTCTAAAAAACTGGAAGGAGAGGATGATTTATACAGAGTAACCTCGGGCTGGTACAGGATAATATATACTATTAAAGATAAGCAGTTAATAGTTTTAGTGTTAAGAGTAGCCCACCGCAAAGAAGTATACCGTCGCCTGCCCTAAGAATAACTATACAATTGAATCAATAATCAAGACAATTCTCTTATTTGTGCGTAAAGTATATACTTTCCAAGAATTAGGATTTATAAAAAAACCTGTCGCTGTTTTTAGGGAGATTGAAAAGAATTCACTTGGCTCACTTCCGTTTTCCGTAGTATTGGAAATACTGCTACGGAGGACGGGTCGTTCGCTCAGTGGCTGCCAGCCGACGTACTGTTAGCGTTTTTGCGTATAAAGAGCGGATTCACTATTATGAATGTAATTAACTAAGTGCCCATTTGCAAATAAACACCAACGATTTATAATATGAACTATGGTGAAGAAAGCGGCTAAATCAAAAAAGAAATCCGGGAAGCCATCATCGCTGGTCGATACACGAGTGATTTACTGCGGCGATAATCTTGAGCAACTCAAGAAATTCCCTGATGGGTGTGTTGATTTGATTTATATCGACCCGCCTTTTAATTCCAACCGTAATTATGAGGTCTTCTGGGGTGAAACAAAGGAAAAAAGATCGTTCGAAGATAGACATGCATCGACACAGGCCTATATCGAGTTTATGCGGCCGCGTTGCGTAGAACTGCACAGAGTTCTAAAGAAAACCGGCTCGTTCTATTACCACTGCGACTGGCACGCCTCGCACTACGTTAAAATAATGCTCGACCAAATATTCAGCGAAAACCAATTCCAAACCGAAATAGTCTGGCGTCGAACTAATGCTAAAGGTTTAGCCTTTCGGTCTTTTCCGAACGACCATGACACAATTTATTATTATACAAAAAGCAAAAAATGCACGTTTAATCGTCAATATCTCCCTCACAATGAGGAGTATGTGAGGAAATTCTATAAATACGTCGAGTCTGCAACCGGGCGTCGCTATCGGTTAGCCGATTTAACAAATCCCAACAAGGACAGACCCAATCTCACGTATGAATTCCTTGGTGTTAAACGGGTTTGGCGTTGGACACAAGAGCGTATGCAAGAGGCTTATGAAAAAGGTATCATTGTTCAGACCAAACCCGGCGCTGTTCCCGCATTGAAGCGATATTTAGATGAGCAGAAAGGGAATCCTGTTGATAGTATTTGGGCTGACATCCCACCGATACAAGCCCAATCAGCCGAGCGCCTCGGCTACCCGACCCAAAAACCACTGGCACTCTTAGACCGGATTATAAAAGCAAGTTCAAATCCCAACGATATTGTACTTGATGCTTTCTGTGGGTGTGGGACGACCCTGATTGCCGCAGAAAATCTTGGTCGGCAATGGATAGGGATAGATGTCTCACCAACAGCCTGCCGGGTGATGGCAAAGCGTTTGAGGGACGTATGCGGTATGAAAGAGGATGAGAAACTATGGGGGATTGGCCGGGGCTTTATCGTTCGCGACCTGCCTTGGACTGAGCATCAGCTTCGCAAAATTCCACACTTTGAATTTGAGAACTGGGCCGTTATCGCGCTAGGCGGTATTCCCAACAAGGCACATGTCGGTGATATGGGTATAGATGGGCGTATTTATCCGGTCTCGGCTACGCCAAAGAAAAGAGAAGGTGAGCTGGATTTCATGGACGTGTGGTATCCCATACAAGTTAAGCAGAAAGACAAGGCCGGACGGCCCGATATTGATTCTTTTGAGGCGGTTATGATGCGTGAAGACCGTAACAAGGGCTTTTTCGTTTCATTCAATTATTCTCACGATGCCTTGTCCGAGATACAGGCGTTTTTCAAGAAGACCGGAAAGAGCATCATCGCCCTTACGGTTAAAGATATCCTCAACGAACAAATCGCCCACAAACTTGCATAGAATGTTGTGGATTCCTGAATTGCTTTTTGTAGAAGATTGCCGCGTCGGCCTTTGGCCTCCTCGCAATGACAGAAAACATATCGGGGCAAACACCCCAGAGAGATAGTAAACGACACATCTCACGGGGTAAACACATAGGTTTGCCCCTACATTTGTTTATGAAGGGGCCAATGACATATCAGGGCAAACACACAGGTTTGCCCCTACGGTTGGTTTATGGGTTACCCCTACGTTTGGGTTATGAGCAACCCATGGAGTTGCCGCAGTTGTAGCATTTGTAGCAGGTTCCGTTGCGAACGGTGATGGCCCCGCAGATATCGCAGGCGGGCGCATCATCCTGGAAGTGTTCAAATTGGACGTTAAACTGCTGCATAATCCTGCTCTCGGCATCCAGTTGGGCAGAGTCATCAGAAACGGTTGAGCCCACCAGGCTGGTAATTCGACTGGCAAGGCTGGTAAGTCTGCTTTTTGGAGCTGTGGGTAGTTTTTTAGCAGTTGGTTCCGAAGCCGGGATTTTTGTGTCTTTTGGTTTTGCCTTTGATACAGCAGTTGCTTCGGCAATTTTTTGGGCCAGGTCTTTGGTTTTTTCAACCAGTTCCCTGGCGGTTGTTGTGTTTTTACTTTCTGTTGCGCTCGGGGCCGCAATTCTATGGGGCAGGTTCTTGTCGGCATAGCCCGGTATGAACTGACAGCCCAGCCAGCAGAAGATATAGTCAATCAGGCTTTTGGCGAATGGGATGTCCTTGTTAGAGGTCATTCCGGAAGGCTCGAATCGGGCGTGTCGGAACTTGTCCACCAGAGTAATCAGTGGCACGCCGTATTGCAGTGCCATTGAAGTACAGGTGCCTATGACATCCATAAGGCCGCCGACGGTGCTGCCCTCCTTGGCCATGGTGATAAACAACTCACCAGGCTGACCATCCTCGTATAGCCCCACCGTCAGGTAGCCTTCATGTCCTGCTACGGAAAATTTATGTGTCATGCTGTGGCGTGTGTCCGGCAGCCGACGCCTGAAGGGTCGGGCCGGGACAGGTGCCTCAGCAGCAGCTTTAGCCCTGGCGCCTTTGTGTTTCTTGGTAGAGACGGGCTGAAGCTTCTTCGAGCCGTCGCGGTAGATTGCGACCGCTTTTAGCCCGAGTTTCCATCCTTCCATATAGGCGGCCATAATCTCTTCGGTGGTGCTTTCCTTCGGCATGTTGATGGTTTTGCTTATGGCGCCCGATATAAACGGCTGTACAGCGGCCATCATTTTCAGGTGCGCCATGTAATGAATACACCTTTTGCCGTTACGCGGCTTAAAAGCACAGTCGAAAATAGGCAAGTGCTCAGGATTGAGTTTTTCTGCTCCTTCGATAGTTTCGTTTTCATCGATGTAATCGCAGATGGACTTGATATCTTCGGCGCTATAACCAAGCCTTTCGAGAGCCATCGGCACGGTCTTGTTGACGAGTTTCAGCATTCCGCCGCCAGCCAGTAATTTGTACTTGACCAGCGCTATATCGGGCTCGATGCCTGTAGTATCACAGTCCATCATGAAGCCGATGGTGCCCGTTGGTGCAAGGACGGTGGCCTGAGTGTTACGCAGGCCTACCTTTGAGCCGGTATCAAGGGCCTGGTCCCAGGCATCCTTGGCGGCATTGCGCAGATAGTCGGGGCAATGTGTTTCCGGAATGTCAGAGGCATGCTGGCGGTGCATGTTTATAACCTTGAGCATTGCATCGGCATTCTTGTCAAATTCATCGAAATGCCCCTTTGCCGAGGCTATCTCTGCACTCGCTATATAGGCGGTCCCGGTCATTATAGCACTGATTGCAGAGGCCAGTGCCCTTGCCTGGTCGGAGTCATAAGCGAAGGCCTGGCTCATAATAACAGAGCCGAGATTGGCGTAGCCAAGTCCAAGCGGCCGGAACAGATGGCTGTTTACAGCGATTGCCTTGTCCGGATAGCTGCCGTTGTCGACCAGAATGTCCTGAGCGATAATGAACAGCCGAACCGCTTTCTTTAATGCGTCAACATCAAAGGTGCCGTCCTCTTTGTGGAACTTCATAAGATTCAATGAAGCCAGATTGCAGGCCGAATCGTTGATGAACATATATT
>CAYSLN010000090.1:0-7380 GCA_964431825.1 uncultured Pirellulales bacterium
TAATATGCCTCTGCTACCGAGCTTTCCTTTATTTTTACTTTTCCTGCAAATATTCCATAGGCGGTAATCACAATAAAGCAAAAAAGTGGGATCGCATACGAAGAACTAATGCTCAATTTAGTAGGAGCTACATCCGGAGGATTCTTATTAACTGTATCAATAATGAATGCCTGCACCGGAACGAGAACTGCAGCACCAAGAATTGCCATAATTAGCCCGGAACCTCCAATTTTTCTGTCGCCACCCAGTCCCCTGCTTCCCAACCCGAAAATGGTCGGGAACATCAGTGACATACATCCGGAAATTCCAACCAGCGAGTAAACACCGATTTTGCCTCCTACAAAAATAACGAGGCAGGTCAGAATTCCTCCCAGTGTGCTCAGAGCCGTCAGCAAATTCTGAGGCTTTATAATAGTCATCAAAGCCGTACATATAAAACGGCTAACTCCAAATAAAATCAGGGCGACTGTTTGATACTTTAAGGCATCGCTGTCCTTGATGCCGAGTTGGGCGGGGATGTAATAAACTGTAAAAGTCCACACACAAAGTTGTGCGCCGACATAAAAGAATTGAGCAATCACGGAAAACACGTAGTTTGGATTCCTGAGGAGCCTTCCAAAGGTTGCCATGAAATGAACATTCTTGTCAGGTTCCTTAACTAAGGGCATCCTTTTGAAAGCGATCAGTAACCACACTATTATTATGATACTTCCTACGATTAAATAGGGAGTGATAACAATGAAGAGTTGTTGACTCTGGATTTCACTGACCTTTTCAACCGCTGCACTGGAGTCTATTTTTTGATTTAGTTTTTCAAGCCTGGCCAGAATCAACAGTTGACATAGCAGAGTGCCGATGACAGAGCCCAAAGGATTGAAAGACTGTGCAAGATTTAAACGTTGTGTTGCTGTACTTTCCGGTCCAAGGGATAGAATATAAGGATTGGCAGCAGTTTCAAGGATGGATAATCCCGATGCTAATACATAGAATGAAATAAGAAACGGGATAAATTGCTGGATCAGACTGGCTGGAAAAAGTAAAAAGCATCCCAAGCAATAGAGTCCCAAACCAAAAAGGATACCGACCTTATAGCTGAACCTTCTGGTGATAATGGCTCCCGGAATCGCCAGTGAGAAGTAAGCCCCGTAAAAAGCGAATTGAATCAGCGATGACCGAAAAGTAGACAAGTCCTTGAAAATGCCTGTGAAAGCCTTAACCAAAGGATCCGTCATATTATTAGCAATACCCCACCACATAAAACAACTGGCCAAAAGGATAAAGGGATAAATGTCTCCGTGTGGAAGCAGCTTTGGCTTGCTCAGATGATCTGAATTCGACGAGTTACTGTCTACCATTAGTATCTCCTTTGAAAGGACTATCTCTATTTCCTGTTTAATTGAGCTTTGCAGCGGTTCAGAGCTATAAAAACCATAACACAATAAAACCTCTTCCGAGCAACGTCAAGTGTATTTTCGATCTTTTCGGATTAGATTAAGCTTGACGAGTATAAGAGGTTCAGCTACTTTTCATATATCGGCAATGATTTTAAAATTATGTTGGCCGGCATCCTTGTCAAGGTGTACCGACAGGGTGTGGGCGCGCATCGGCCTGTTGAAGATTTGTTGATTAAAAGATTCTGTTTTTGAAAGGCTAAAATATATGTTAAAGAATATTCCTTCTGTGATATCTCCGGAATTTATGTATGTGCTTTTGGAAATGGGACACGGTGATGAAATAGTCCTGGCTGACGGCAACTTTCCCGCTGCCAGCAAGGCGCAAAGGCTCATCAGGTGCGACGGGCATGGTGTTCCTGAGATTTTAGAAGCCGTTCTGAAGTTTTTTCCGCTGGATATTTATGTAGAACAACCTGTTGCGCTTATGAGCGTTGTGCCCGGTGATGACACTAAGCCGACCATCTGGGAGGATTATAGAAAGATAATCAGGGCGAGCGGCGAGAAATTTTCTGATTTTGAATTTGTGGAAAGATTTGCATTTTACGACAGAGCCGAAAAGGCCTTTGTAGTTGTTGCCAGCAGCGAGAAGGCTTTGTACGCTAATGTAATTCTTAAAAAAGGCGTTTTGTAATCTGCACCGCAGAGAGCCTGATATCAGCCCGACCGGGTAATATGTCAAACAGGGGAGTTGGTAAGTACTACCCGGAACAGATATTAAATGCTTGAAGTATATGTAGTTCATGGTGGGTATAAATTGTTCTTGATTTTTACTTGACGAAACTGGGCTAAGTTGATATAATGTCTGTATTATGAGGCAGATTAACCGTAAAAATACCAGTTGTTGGTGGTGGCCTGCAGGATAAGATTCGGCAGGTGAGCGGTAATTTGCTATAAAAATTGAGTATGATTTTTAAAAAACGCAGCCTGTCGGCGAAGCAGGCTGCGTTTTTTTGTTTGTATTTTTAGTAATTTGCGAATAAAAACTTACGATAAAAGGTTAAATATATGGATGACTATAGACAAATAATAAACAGTGCCGAACCGGGCCAAATTGTGCCTATCGTCAAACAGATTGATATAGACGAGCCGATAGATTTTTTTGCCAGGCTGAGCGACTACGGCCGAGCTAAAAACTGCTGTTTGTTTGAGTCCAGAGAATACCTGAAGGGCAGTGGTGCGCTGAGTTTCGGTACGGCTAAACCGTCGCTTTATCTTACCGGAACCGGTTCTGATTTTATTATCAAAGCCCTGAGCAATACCGGCAGACGCATATTAGATTATTTGTCCGTAGAGAAGGAAAGATTTGCCTTTTGTGAATCCGTCGAGTTTGGCCCAGAGACTATTACCGGTCGAATTAAACAAATTGAAAAGACAGTTGATGAGCAGACGCGCCTGACAAGCATCAATCAAATGGATGTGTTGCGGGCGGTGGCGTTCGCCTTTCGCTTGGCCAGCAAACCGTTTCGCATAACCTGTGGTCTGCTCGGAGCAATAAGCTACGATTTTGTAGACCAGTTTGAAAAACTTCCCCCCAGTGAAACCGACTTGTTGTGCAATCCTGATTACGAGTTATATTTCGCCGACAATATCTTTTTGATGGACCACGAACACGGCAAAGGTTATGTGATTGTCAATTGTGTTATTACAAATGGCGACCGTGAAACTGCAATCGCTGAGGCACAGGGTTGTTTTGACTATTACCTCAACATCGCGAGATTTGATGTGCCGAAAGGACGCAAATACACCGGTGCACTTGCGCCGGCCTCGACCGATACCAATCAGGCTGAATATGAGAAGATGGTCAACGGTGCCAAGCAGCATATTATCGACGGTGACATTTTTCAGGTGGTCTTGAGCAGGACTATAATAGAGCCTTGTCCCGATGAGCCGCTGGATGTTTATAAACGGCTCAGAGCCTTGAATCCTTCGCCGTATATGTTTTATCTCAATACAGCTAATACAATCCTGATGGGGTCCAGCCCGGAACTAAATCTGCGTGTCAGCGGAACCGGGACCCGTGATGTGGAGATAAGGCCAATAGCCGGCACAAAACCCAGAGGGCGAATTGGTAAAACAATCGACGCCGACACCGATTTCAGGTATGAAGCAGAGCTCAAGCTCGACCGTAAAGAACTTGCTGAGCATATGATGCTGGTCGATTTGGCAAGAAATGACATAGCCCGAGTATCTGAACCGGGCAGTAGAATTGTTACAGAGCTGCTGATAGCCGAGAAATACGAATCGGTCCAGCATTTGGTAAGTAATGTTAAAGGCACGCTTGCTGCTAAACTTGATGCGCTGAGCGCCTACCTTGCAACGATGAATATGGGAACGCTTACGGGGGCTCCGAAGATAGAAGCAATGAAACTAATACGTCTGTTTGAAAAAACCAAACGCGGCTACTATGGTGGAGCTGTCTGCTATCTGACTGTGGACGGGCAATTCGACAGTTGCATTACTATAAGAAGTCTGCAGGTTAGGGACAACGCCGCTTTCGTTCGGGTCGGTGCGGGTATTGTGCACGACAGTGTCCCAAAAACCGAATTTGAAGAAACCGAGCACAAGGCAGGGTCCTGTTTGCGTGCGATCCGTGGAGAGTAATAATGAAGTTCATGGTCTATGAGCTCGATTAAAGGCAGAGCCCTATGGAAGATACAAGAAGCAGAAAAGTTTTGTTCATCGACAATTTTGATTCTTTCACATATAACCTGGTCGATGATTTTTGTAAGCGCAATTGCCAGGCCAAGGTTTATCGGGCTGACACGCCACTGGAGGAACTTAAGCAGGTGGCGGGTGAGTTTGACCCAGACCTGCTCGTAATTTCGCCCGGCCCGGGCACACCTGATACCGCGGGTGTTTCGCTGAAAGCAGTTGATTATTTCAAAGACAAGTTACCTATATTTGGTGTGTGCCTGGGTCATCAGGTAATTGTGCAATATTTTGGAGGCAAAATAAGCCATGCGCCGGAACCGATGCATGGCAAGCCCTCCAGAGTTACACACGACCAGAAGGGTGTATTTGCCGGTGTCGAAAATCCGCTCCAGGCAGGGCGCTATCACAGCTTATGTGCGGTATCTGCCCAAATACCGGATTGCCTGGAAAAAACCGCTGAGTTTGAGGGGATTGTTATGGGAATCCGTCACAAGGAACTGCCGATATTTGGTGTGCAGTTTCATCCGGAAAGCATTTTGACTCCTGCAGGAGGTAAAATAATCGAAAATATTTTGTCAATTTCAGTTTCGAGAAACAATAAGTGAGGGACCAAAATGGCAGCGATAACCAAATACTTGGAAATAATATTGGATGGCGATGACCTTACATTTGAGCAGGCAAAAGCTTTGTTGGATACAGTGTTTGAAGGTGAAGTCACGGAAGTCCAGATTGCAGCTTTTCTGGCCATGATGAGAATGAAGCGTGCGACATCCTCGGAGATTGCCGGCCTTGCCAAATCACTCCGTGACCACGCAGTACCCGTAAAAGTTGATATCAATAACCTTGTTGATACCTGCGGTACGGGCGGGGCAACGGTGAAAACATTTAATATTTCCACAGCTGCGGCGTTTGTCGCGGCGGGTGCCGGTGCTTATGTGGCCAAGCATGGTAATCGCGGCATTACGAGCAAATGTGGTTCCGCAGATGTGCTTGATGAACTTGGTGTGAATATCGACCCCGGTCCGGAAGGCGTTGCAGAATGTATTCGGCAGGCTCATATAGGTTTTATGTTTGCACCGAAGTTTCACCCTGCAATGAAGTTCGTTCAACCTATTCGAAAAAGTCTCGATTTCAGAACTGCCTTTAACATTCTGGGTCCGTTGGCCAATCCTGCTGGTGTAACTGCCCAGGTAATGGGCGTAGCAGATGAAGCGCTTCTGGACAGGATAATCGAGGCACTTGGAATGCTTGGTGCCAAAAGGGCGATTGTGGTTCATGGTCAGGGTATGGATGAAATAAGCACTCTTGGAATTACAAAAACACGACAGCTAATCGATGGGAATATTACCTGCGCGGAGATAAACCCGGCTGATTTTGGCATCTCCGGAACATCAATAGATGAACTCAAAACCGGTGATGCGATAACCAATGCCGGTATCATTCGCGACGTACTCTCCGGTAAAGAGAAGGGAGCGAGAAAAGATATTGTTATTCTAAATGCTGCGGCAGCGATAATCGTTGCAGGTTTGGCTGATGATTTCGAGTCAGCAATTAGGGTGGCTGAGGCTTCGGTTAGTGATGGCACGGCAATGGCTTGTCTTGAAAAATTAATCGAAGTTTCGAATCGTGTGGCACATGACTCTTAGCTCGGGTCACTAATTAAGAGCAGAGAATATGTTGATAGTAAAAGTTAAAATTTGTGGCATTACTAATTACGAAGATGCTGTGACCGCGGTAAATATGGGCGCGGATTTGTTGGGCTTTAATTTCTATTCGAAAAGCCCGAGATTTGTGCCGCCGGAGAAGGCGTTGGAGATAATAAACAAGTTGCCCGCCTTTATAGATACTGCTGGTGTCTTTGTGAACGAATCGATTGAGCAAATCCGCGAAACGACAGAATTGTGCCAGTTAAACTGGGTTCAACTACATGGTGATGAAAGCCCGGAGTTTTGCAAAGAATTTCTTTCTCATAATGTGAAAGTAATGAAGGCGCTTCGGATAAAGGACAAGGAAGACATCGAAAAAGCCGATAGTTATTTCACAGACGCGATTTTACTGGATGCCTTCAACCCTGAAAAGTACGGCGGAACGGGGCTGACTTTTGACTGGAATATCATAGGGCATATCGGTAAGCGCATTTTTCTGGCTGGCGGGATAAATCCGGATAACGCGGCGGAAGCGGTTGAGCTGGGAGTTTACGGGATTGATGTATGCAGCGGCATCGAAAGTGAGCCTGGCAAAAAAGACCATAAAAAAATGAGAAAACTTTTCGACAATATACGGCATTTTAGAGCATAAAAAAGAGATTATGAATTTCGGATTTCGGATTACAAGATATGAAATATAAAGGTAGATTCGGAGACTATGGCGGCTTCTATGTGCCGGAAGTTTTGATACCGGTATTGGAGGAATTGGAGGAGGCTTTCTATCGGTTTTATGAGGACGAGCGTTTTGTAGCTGAGCTTGCACAGCTTTCAAAAGATTATGCCGGAAGGCCCAGCCCACTTTATTACGCAAAAAGATTCAGCGAATACGTAGGTTTCAAAGTACATCTAAAACGCGAAGACCTTCTTCACGGTGGAGCACATAAGGTCAACAATACGCTCGGACAGGGTCTTTTAGCCAAATATATGGGCAAATCTAAACTTATTGCTGAAACCGGCGCTGGTCAGCACGGTCTGGCTACGGCAATGATTGGTGCATTGTTTGGCATGGAAACCAAAATCTTTATGGGAGTGACTGATATTGAGCGGCAGAGCGTCAATGTGCACAAAATGAAACTCTGCGGTGCCGAAGTCATACCAGTCGAAGGCGGAACAGGAACGCTCAAAGATGCCATCAATGACGCCCTTCGCTACTGGACAGCTCACGTAACTGATACGTTTTATCTTTTCGGTTCGGCATGTGGACCGCATCCGTACCCCACGATAGTAAAGCATTTTCAAAGTTGTATCGGTAGAGAAGCCAGAGAACAATCTCTGGAGCAGCTCGGCAGGCTCCCGGATATGGTTGTGGCTTGTGTGGGGGGTGGGAGTAACGCAATAGGTATTTTTTCGGGTTTTATTGATGATAAAAACGTCAGATTGATTGGTGTCGAGGCCGGCGGCAGAGGCGTAAGCAGTGGCAAACACGCTGCGACGCTGGTAGCTGGAAAAGTTGGCATCCTTCACGGTGCAAAAGCGTATCTCCTTCAGGATAAAGAAGGTCAGATTTATGATACCGAGTCGGTAAGTGCCGGGCTTGACTATCCGGCTGTTGGACCGGAGCACTGTTT
>CAYSLN010000090.1:7480-9103 GCA_964431825.1 uncultured Pirellulales bacterium
GATAATTTACAGTTGAATAAGGCGGGATAGTTGTGAAAACATACAACCAGGTTTTTTCCGAGTTGAGAGAGCAAAACAAGACGGCGTTGATACCGTTTTTTGTAATTGGAGACCCGGATTTTGATGCGAGTTTTTCGTTTGTAAAAGCGGCTATTGACGCCGGCGCTGATGTTCTGGAGCTGGGCGTACCGTTCTCCGATCCGATAGCAGATGGACCGACAATCCAAAAGGCGGATATTCGCGCCATTAGAAGCGGGATGAATGTGCAAAAAGCCCTGGAATTTGTCCGAAAGGTCAAAGATTACAAGGACATTCCAATCGGATTTCTGATGTATTACAACCTGATATATCAGTATGGAACAGAGAGATTCTTCAAGGATTTTTACCAGGCCGGTGTTAACAGCGTTTTGGTTGCCGATTTGAGTATTGACGATGCGGATGAAATCATCCCTCTGGCTGCATCAACGGGGCTTGATACCGTTTTTATGGTGACACCGAATACTGACCCGGAGAGAATGAAACTGATTGCCTCTAGGACGACTGGTTTCATTTATACTGTTTCGCTGTTGGGTGTTACCGGCAGCAGGGAAGAACTGTCTGATACGGTTGAAGGACTTGTAAGCCAATTGAAAAAGCTCACCAGTGTACCGATTTGTGTAGGTTTCGGAATAAGCAAAACCGAACATGCAGTAACAGTCGCTCGATCAGGGGCCGACGGGGTGATAATCGGGTCAAAAATAGTGGGGTTGATAGAAGAGAATCTGGCAAACAGAGAAAAGGGCTTAGCTGAAATTTCAGCCTTCTTAAGTGAAGTTAAAAAGGCGATTTCTCCCTCTACCCATTAGGCGAGGTTTTGTACTTGTTGATGGGTACGAGGCGGGTTTTTGACAATATTCGTCCTCGACACATCTGACTTTGCACATTATTATGCTTTCCGAACTTTTGTCAGTCTGTTGCAATAAATGACTATGTGTTTACGTTCTTGCCTAAGGGAGTAAATAGTTGTAGTAAATCGTTCAAAATGGCAATTGGTTTAATCGTAACGGTTTAGCTTTTTTGGAGATGGTATTATGAACAGGTTACTAATTTCAATCATCATCGTTTCAATGGCTCTAGTTATGACTGTGGTTGCATTTGGTCAGGGCCAGGACGGAGGAAGTGTTCGCTCCCGTGAAGGTCGAAGGCAGCTTCAAAATCTCTCTCCTGAAGAAAGAGATGGATTAAGAGGGAGATGGCAGGATATGTCCGAGCGGGAAAGAAAAGAGTTTAGAGCTCGGATGCGTGAAAGATTTGAGTCCGGAGGTCAGGACATAGAGCGCGGAGGCCAACTGAAAGCGTATGAATCGCAGGTTGAAAAACTGAGAGCCGAACATAAGGAGTCCATTGAGGAGCTAAAGGCAATTCACGACCTGGCGGTAGAAGAAAAGGCGAAGAAAACAGCCAAGCGTCTCGAAAAGCTGATTGCAAAACACCAGAAGGAATTTAGAGACAGGTTGCAGCAACTGGAACAAAGGCGTCAAAGATTAGTGAGGACGCGCAGGTCGGACAGTAAAGCAGCAGAATTTACTCTAGAAGTCATCCCAAAACCCTCCGAAGGAGGATAACAATACAACCGAGCTGAAT
>CAYSLN010000091.1:0-5328 GCA_964431825.1 uncultured Pirellulales bacterium
AATTCGGTTCATAAAACAACTTAGCATTAGGTTTTGGGATAGGTTCTAATTAACTATGTCTTGATTTCTGTCTTTTACTTTTCTGTCATCAAACTTCTGTTATCTGCCCTTTGCTGTTATGTTAAGAATAACAAACGGCGCATTCCTGCAGAAACCATACCAGTAGTGCTGGTAGCTTGATTTATTTGGGGAAATCTTGTAAAACAGGTACCGGTAGGTGATACCAGATGCAGTTTTCCGGATATTGCACGCGTGAAAATATGGCCAAAAATGTACGTTCAAAATATCAAGGCGAAGTAATTCAGCGGTATTATGAGAACCTTGATGTTATAATGCTCCGCAGGCTTCAGGAGCTGGTCACGGGACTTTATCTGGCTGACGACGCCCGGAAAAATCAGCTCTGGGAAAGAGCACGGAAAGCAATGATGAAACTGAAGGTAAACTCCGCAATAATCGACCATATTATGGAAAAGAGAAACGTGGAGATATTAGCCAAAAACCTGCAGGATTGGCTGAGTACCAAAAGAAAAGAATAAAAGGGCACCCGAAAACGCGTTTCATAAAAAACAATTGTGTGGATGGAAAAATCCGATGACGGCATCCATGATGCGTCGAGTTGATATTTGATTGTTTGGAGGCATGTTCGGTGCGGGTAGGCTTGGGACAATTCAACGCTACAGTAGGTGATTTGGCGGGTAACGTTGATAAGATGTGCGAATTCTATGGCCAAGCGGTTCGGTCCGAAGTAGATTTGCTGGTCTTTCCGGAGTTGGCTGTTTGTGGCTATCCACCGGAGGATTTGTTGTACAAGAAGCATTTCTTAGAAGACAGTCATTTGGCCATCGAGAAGCTCGCCGCCGATTGCCCTGACAAAACCATAATAGTAGGTTTTGCAGAAAGCAACCATGGGAAGAGATACAATTCCGCGGCCGTGCTTAAGAGCGGTAGGATAGAAAATATCTATCAAAAAGTTTTGCTTCCTAACTATGGTGTGTTCGATGAACAAAGGTACTTTGATGTTGGGAGCAGGCTCCTGACAGTAAATATAAAGGGCCTTCAAATAGCTGTTACCATCTGTGAGGACCTTTGGGATATTAAGTGGCTGCAGCATTTTCTTAAGAATGTCGGCCCCATTCAATTGGTGCTTAACATATCGGCCTCGCCTTTTAATGTGGGCAAGATTAACAAAAGGGAAGAAATAGTCAGCCGGTGTGCAAAAGAATTTAATAGTGCTGTTTCGTATTGCAATCTTGTTGGTGGCCAGGATGAACTGGTTTTTGACGGCCGTAGCATGTTCGCTGATTCGAATGGCCGGATCGTTTCAAAAGCTAAGGCATTTGAAGAGGATCTGATAATCGCTGATGTCGTCCCCCAAGTTGGCAAAACTGTGCAGGTTAAGCCGATGCAACCTCCGGCTGACCAGCCGGCTGAACCTCTCGATGAAATTTATCAGGCACTGGTGCTTGGAACGAGAGATTATGCCTGGAAAAACGATTTTAAAAAAACATTGATAGGTCTCAGTGGAGGTATAGATTCGGCAGTCACCGCTGCCGTTGCTGTTGCAGCTCTTGGTGCTGAAAATGTTCTATGTCTTACAATGCCGTCGAGGTTCAACAGTCCCGAGACGATAAACGACGCACAAAGGTTGGCAAAAAATCTGGGTGTCGAACTTTTAACGGTTCCTATTGAGCCAATACTTAAACGATTCAACGAAGTGTTAAAGACAATCCCGGGCTGGGATGATAAGGGTATTGCCTATGAAAATCTTCAGGCCAGGATCCGCGGCAGCATTCTGATGTCACTTAGTAACAGTACCGGTTCTTTAGTGTTAACAACCGGCAACAAAAGCGAAATCTCAGTTGGCTATGCCACCCTTTACGGGGACACGGCCGGCGGCTTTGCCGTGATAAAAGATGTTCCCAAGACGATGGTGTTTAAATTGGCCGAACACATAAACAAAATAGCAGGACGGCAAATTATACCCACCGATATAATAACAAGGCCGCCTAGTGCTGAACTAAGGCCGGACCAAAAAGACACGGATTCCCTGCCTGGTTATGACTTACTTGATAAAATCCTCAAGGGTTATGTTGAGGAAGATAAGTCCATACGGCAGCTTGTTGAATCCGGCTTACCAAAAGAAGTGGTCGATAGCGTGATTCGGATGGTCGACCGAAATGAATACAAGAGAAGACAATCACCACCGGGGGTAAGAATTACGCCGAAGGCTTTCGGTAAAGATCGGCGATTACCAATAACAAATCGTTACAGGCCTTTCACTGATACGACGTAGCTGATTAAAGAAAAACGCAAAGCCTTAGTGCTATCTGCCGACGAGGGTCTCTGCAATCGCGCTGCCGAACTGGGTTACAGCCATTGGATTGCTGCAGGTTATTATGTTTTTGTCTCGTTCAACTGGAACGCCGGTATATGTGGCACCGGCTTCTATGAGTCTGTTTCGTTCAGACAAAAAGCTTGTGGCTTTGACGCCGCCAAGTACACCTGCATTAGCCAG
The DNA here is from genome assembly GCA_964431825.1 of uncultured Pirellulales bacterium. Lineage (GTDB taxonomy): Bacteria > Planctomycetota > Phycisphaerae > Sedimentisphaerales > Anaerobacaceae > CAYSLN01. Next base: position 2,516 of record CAYSLN010000091.1, read on the forward strand.
GATCGCAGGAGCAATGGAAATGGCCGCGAGAACTTTTCCCTTGTCTGCTGCCTCGCGTGCTATACCTAATGCCACCGGATTATCAAAATACTCGACCACTCCCGGACCACCTATAAAAACTATCGCATCGTAATCGGAGACCCTTAACTGGTTCACGAGAATCCTTGCCTCAGCTGCGTTTCCCAGTATGCCCCTTAAAGTCCCTATGTTTGTACTTGCTATAATGGTTTCAATTCCCGCCATATCGAGAACACGCATTGTTCCGAAGAGTTCTTCATCGTGAAAATTCTCCCTTGGTACAATTAACACAGCTCTTCTTGGACCTGTTCTTTGTTGCTCCTCGCCCGTTGCTGTTGGTGTTACTTCACCCGGGTAACCAACGGAAATTATATAAAGTAGCTCTAGGCTTCTCGACAATTTGCATGTCTTCCTGATGTTGTTTGTGTCAAAATCTGTGATTGGAATCAATCCCAAATCCAAACTTGCGGCCTGCAGTTGAATACTTTGAGCAGCCTGTCCTGCCTGCATATACATGATTTTTTTGGCTTTATTGCCATATAGACCAGCAAGACTTCTTGAAGAACCTGCGACAATAATGTTACAACCAGCCATTGCTTGGCTTAAGGTTGTTGCCGCCAGCTCGCTGCGTACGTCTTGGTTGGTGGTTTGGTTTAGACTATGTTCGTCTGGATTATAGAGATATATCCCGTTTTCTGTTGTAAAATACAGCTTTATTGGATAAGCCTCTTCTATCGATGCTGCCATTTCAGGAGCAACCAGCGGTTTTGTAACACCTTGGCCGGCCCAGGCCAACTGGCTAATTTCTGAGAGTTTAAGTGATTGACTGCTAAATGGTCGCACATTTAGCAGTTTAACTAACGTCTCCTCAAGACTGGTCGAGCCTGTCAGGTTCGGAGTGGGAAGTTGGATAGTTTTAAGGGTTGGAGCGCGTAGTACCCTACGCCGGGAGACCTTAGTCCTGTTCTGCCCGAGGCAGAGACCCGCGAGACCAGCTAAAACTACTGCGAGGATACCCAATTTAGCAACACCCCACCCATGCCTTAGTTGGGCTAAAATCGCTCTCTTAAAAACGGAGATAATAACCTTAAGGATCGTCAGACCTTTCATTTTTTTACTCCTCTAAAAATAGTTCTTGAAATGGCAAATTGAAGACACTTGTTCCCGCAAAGCGGCGTTTCTCTTCGTGTTATACATTCAATTCTGAACTTCCCGGATTAAGTTTTATTCTCAGTTCTGATTCGCTCCCGATAAGAGACATCGTGTGTCAATACCACAGTTTTTCATATAAATGTTTTATTTAGCCTTTAATGTTTGGTAGCCATAGTGCATAAGCAGATGGTCAAGTATCACCAGAGCTGTGTAGTTTTCAGCAACCGGCCATATGCGGGCCACAATTGTTGGGTCGCGTCTGGTAATAGCGGCCAGGTCTTTGTTCTCTAACGTATATTTGTCAATTGTATTTTGTTGCTTGTCAATTGTGGGTGTGGGCTTGATTGTAAGCCTGACCACGATAGGCTGTCCGGTGGAGAGGCCCCCTGTAATGCCTCCAGCGTTATTTGATTCGAAAACAACTTTGCCGTTTTTGGCATGCATTTGGTCATTGTTTTTACTGCCGGTCATATCTTTCACCGCAAAGCCGGCACCGACTTCGACGCCTTTGACGGCGCCGATGCCGAGCATCTTGCCCAGTTCACCGTCGAGTTTATAAAAGACCGGCTCACCGAGGCCTGTGGGCACACCGGTAACGATTACTTCTACTACGCCGCCAACAGAGTCACCTGTGGCGGAAATCTTGTTGCATGCCTCGACCATGTTTTCGGCAGCGTCAACATCGGGACAGTTCACTATCGGGTGTACGCCGTATTTATCGCGTATCTGGGAGGCGGTAAGCTTCGGAGCTTTGCTACGTATAGCATCGATTTCTTTTTCTATCTCGGCCAATACTTTGGCTTTTTCCAGGAATCTCATCTCCATTGTGATACGACCCCTGGTATAGATTTCCTGATAAAAAGGATCGAGGTCATGACGCATTTTTTTGTACTTGTTAGTATACTTCAAAGCTTCCTCGTGAGGTGTGTCGGGGCATCGGACACCGGCAATCTCTTTGACATAGGAAAAGACTTCGATACCACATTTTTTCAGCACCTTTTTGGCGACGTATCCGGCTGCGACAATGGTGGATGTATAGCGCCCGCTGAAAATGCCGGCTCCGATAGCGTCATCGTCTGGGCCGTATTTCATAAACGAGGCGTAGGATGCATGGCCCGGACGCGGTGTACGGTTTGTATCCTGATATTGCTTGATGTGAATGAAATGCCGGTCAAGGTTGGGAATCAGAATTGCCAGAGGCGTGCCGTTAGTGTGGTTTTTGTTTCCGGCATTTTCGACTGTATCGGCGGTGTTTAACCCGGAATAGATAATCGGCAGGTCCGGTTCTTTTCGGGGGCTGGATAATTCGTCGGCTCCCGGCTTTCTAAGAAGCAAATCGCCGTAAATTTCCTGCTCGGTCAGCAACATACCAGGTGGAACGCCGTGTACGACAGATGTCAGGCCTTCCTGATAAGAACCGCCCGCAACTGTTACCTGAAAACAACGTCCTATGTGGCATCCTAACATACCAATAGTCTCCTAAAAAAGGTATTTTATCTAAGCTCGTAGAATGAGCCGAAAGGCCTAAATTTGTAATTTTAAGTAGAATATCGAATCTTTCCTGCAAAATCAATATTTTTAACTTTGTCTTTATTAAGGCGAAAATTTCAATATGGTTAAACAAGTCCCCTGGGGACAAGTTG
>CAYSLN010000091.1:5428-9055 GCA_964431825.1 uncultured Pirellulales bacterium
CTTTATTAAGGCGAAAATTTCAATATGGTTAAACAAGTCCCCTGGGGACAAGTTGTCCAAGTTGCCAAGTGTTGGGTTTGTATTGGCTTTGTTTTTGCGGAATACTCCGCGAGTTATTTTTTTGTAATCCTTTTGTTCGTAATGACTTATGCTCATTTGCTCACTTTCTAAATTGGGTTTGTTTTGAGTAAAAACAGAATACAGGAGACAGAATACAGAGGACAGAAGACAGAAAACAGAAGGCAGAGGACAGAAGGCAGAAGACAGACGGTTTAGTGGTCATGGAAATTCCCCCGATTGATGATGAGCCTGGCGAGACATCCTATATTGAATTGTCGAGCGAATATTATAATAAAAAACGGTGAAAATGCAAGGAAAAACTCTTATCCGAAACAAAATCAAATAGCAATCCGTCTTCGTCCGGTGGACTACGCCGAAACGCTAATGTGAAAGCAAAATTACATATCAAAAATCAAAAGTTTTAAGAATTATGGTACGGATGGCAACGGGAAGCTTACCTGCCGGCGAAGTTGGTTGGGTGCAGCGCGTTGTTAGCCGTTTTTTCTCTTATACTCTTTAAGCAAATCAGTGACCAAGATACTATCGATGGTCATCCCCTGAATGTTGCAGTCGATGATTTTGACGTTTGACATGTCCACCCTGCGGAAGGTGCTGTCGCAGAGCGTGGCTTGCTCAAACATAACGGGTCTCTGTCGTGCCTGCCTGCCGTCTTTGTCCGGGGGCGGGCCGATGTGTTTGAAGGTCGCGCCGCCTATCTGAACTGCCGATACCTGGATGTCGCTAAGGTTGATATCATGGAACCTCGTTTTGCTCAGGTTCACATTGTCGAAATCGGCTCCGGATAGATCTACGTCGAGAAACCTGGAGCCGGAAATATTCACATGCTCAGCGAGCTGTTTCCCGCATTTGATTGTTGGTTTCATTCGTGCCATCCTTTCATTTTCATCCAACATAATAACATACAACACGATACCTACTGATTTTATGCTACCATTGTGCTAATGGCAAGAAAATCATGACACTAAAGTCGAATCGAATTCACTGCATAACGGCCTAGCTCAGCGGGGCGACGTCGGGATTGTCCTTATTGACCTAATTGTTATTTTTCTCAGTAGTTTTTTGGAAATGTGCAGCTACTCATTTCCAGAACACTGCGGATCGGGGAACGGCGCAAACTCCACAAGGGCATAAACATCTTGCTTTGACCAAGTCAACGCCCAACCACGAGTTCTAGGGTCTTTTTGTAACTGTAAGTATTCCGCTTTATCTCGTAGATGGGCTATATCTTTAGTGTTTTTGGATTTGATTTTCAAGCATCGAACAGTCACACCAACGTGCTGGCCATTTTTGAGTGAAAGTACTCCAAGAAGATCGTTTATAAACTGATCTTGTTCTGGTGGAAAGCTCATAACTGGTGTTAACCAGAGTTCTATATAAGCTCCATATCCAAGAGGGGGAGCCTTATACCATACAACACCTTTTGTCTCCTTCTTCTCAGTGGAAGCCAAGCGAAGTTCCGTTGATGGTATGATAATTCTAAAGAGATGGACGACACTACTCTCTGGGTAAATGTTTCGGCGCTTCCATTTTTGTATATGCCTCTCTTGATTCCGCTTTCCTGTTGTAGCAAAAGACTCAGAGGTGTGTGAGTACTGGCAATCACCCGATTCGTGAAGACTCACCTTTATATCGGAAGCCAACATACGAGAGGATAGATAGACATCATTGCGATTCACCCATATTTTCCAAGTCGTTGAGTGAGAACCTGTGTACTCACCGATACAAAAACGTAATTCTTTCTTCACAATTCTCCTAACATGGCGGCTCAGTGGGCGTGCAATAGCGAGGTCCAACCGCAGCCGCTTGTTATGTGTTTCTATTTTCTGCATCGCGCAGCTGTTTAAACCAAAACTGGAGATCGCTTAGGCAGATGTTTCTGGGTACTGGATTGCCTTCGGCGCAGAAGCCATTGATTATTTGGCCCAAATATAAAGATTCACCTGTTCTTCGGGGATGACGAGCTAGGCTTGATTTAAAGTAATCCGAGTAGACGAAGTAATGGTGCGAATGAATAAAAGAATTCCAAACACGAGTAAGATCATCTTCAGGCTTAGTGTCAATGATTTCTGTCTCTTCCATTGCTCGCTGGTTGGGAGAGCCCCATCCTTTCTTAAGAAGATCAATTGCGCTCACATCAGTTTTTGGCGCACCATAGCCAAAGACAGTAAACATGAAGGCGTCTTCCATATAGCTTCGCATGTCCTTCCACTGGGTTGATAGCATAGGATCTGATTCATAGTTTTTCTCTGTTACTGGGTATAATAGGCGTGTTGGCTGCAGAGGTTTTTTGCATTTGCTACAATGACTTCCTTTTAAGCCAATAATTTTATCTTCTATACAGCAAGCAACCTTAACATTGCCATGCAAAAAAAGAGAATTTGGAAGGCTGCCAACATTTCTGTTTCGCTGGATTGCCTGAACAAGGAAAGGATCCCAATTGAACGTTGCTATCAGATCTTTGTCTCGAAGGGAAAGTACGAGGTAATCATATATTGTTGGCTTTAGAGGTAAGACAAGATTGTCAAAATAATTATAAATCTTCGTCTCCAGTTCGAACCTGATAGGAGTGAGTGAGTCAATGTTATGTATTTCAGCGTAGACATCTTCAAAATTACGTGCTAAATAAACAATATTGGTTTTGTCAAGGAGATCTTTTAGGTTAAGGAGTTCTATAAGGTCGTTCATTAAAGGTACTGGTTTCCCATTGGCGTCGCCATTGGGTAATGCTGCTCGACTTGCTCCAGCTCCTAGTAGGACAACATGCGGGCGCCCCATTCCACAAGACGCAATTTCATCTTCACGCGTGATGTTCCTTTTAGGATAATGTTCCATTCCCTGATCCTTCTTTGTCTTAACTGAGTTATAACCGATTATATTATATCGGGCAGATAGATTCTTTTTTTCACATGAAAGTTTTAAAATACCCAATTACTATGATAAAAACAGAAGGGAAAGGGCCAAAGGCAAAAGGAAAAACACGGCGTTTATCATGTAACCAGTAGAGATTGCCGCGGCCTTCGACCTCGCAATGACTGGCTTTAATTTATATCTCGTATCTCGTGGGCGTATTAGAAACTGGATTCCCGCTTTCGCGGGAATGACATCTTTTTTTTGGCAAGAACTGCAAGGGTCAGGACGGCATCGGGGGAATCCGTCTTCGCCATTCTACTTCGCTAAAGCTTCGAAGAATCCGGCTACGCCGGACAGGTGCGTGATTGGATTTATTTTAGTTTCATGTTTGCGCCGATGGTTTGCATAAGTTGTACATAAGAGGGGAAGGTGACGTTTATGGCCTCGGCGGTGTCGATAACGCATTCTTCGTCGAGCATTAAGCCCGCAAGTGACAGGGCCATTACTATTCTATGGTCGCTTCTGCCGTCAAGTTCCGTGGCCCGTGACTCGTGACTCGTGGCTCGTGGATTGGCGTGTATTATAAGGCCGTCGGGCAGCTCTTCGACATCCACGGCCAATTTTTTAAGCTCTTCTGCCATACATTTGATTCGGTCGGTTTCTTTGCTTCGTGCCTGTGGAACGTTTATCAGTTTT
>CAYSLN010000092.1:0-9042 GCA_964431825.1 uncultured Pirellulales bacterium
GGCAGATTAACCAAATTCTTCGCTCCTATAATGACGTGTCCCGCTTGTCGCAGTTGGTTGAAAGCCGACTTGAATTGTGGATAATCTTCTGAACTTACACCTAATGCTTTGGCTAATTGTGCAAGTTTTAGCGGCTCATAGTCGGTGTGCTTAAGTAACTTGATTATTCGGTCTTTAAAAATTTCCGCCATTTTTCACGAGGCGTATTTTATGGCTTGTGACTCGTGATTGGTAGTTCGATTCACGATTTACTAACCATTATTCACGCAACTTACCCCTTTTTTGCCTTAAGGTTATTAAGTCGCTTGGCAAGCCGTGATTTCTTTCGTGCCGCAGTTCTTTTGTGCATCGTACTTGTTGAAGCTGTTTTGTCCAGTTTCTTAACAACAAGTCTGTACTGCTCGCTTGCCGCATCTACGTCACCTTTGCCCAAAGCCGTTTCAAAATGCTTGATTTGCGTCTTTACCTGGCTCTTACGTGCACGGCTAATCGTTCTTCTCTTTACGTTTTGTTTGACTCTTTTCTTTGCTGATAGCGAATGTGCCACTGTCTTCTCCTGAAAACTATCACAAACTTATTTACAAATACTCGCCGTTAACTCGGCTGAATCTTTCGTTTCCGGTCTCCCGGACACCCTATTTTTGGTTTTGCGTTCCTCTTAACTTATCCACACGCCGGCTCACATCCTTATACGAAAAATCAAGCTGTGCAACCTTGCGATAAATCTCCAGCGCCTTTTCTGTTTCGCCCTGCCCTTCATAAGCACGAGCCAGATTATACCTTAATTCTTTACCTACAGCATCATCTTTTATCTCATAGGAATCAATCGCCTGCGTAAAAACATCGATGGCATCTGAATACCAACCCTTCATAAAAAAGCAATAGCCTGTTTTATCCATTGCCGCGATCTTTTGTCTCGGGTCCTTTTTGGCCTCCTGGAACAAAGGTATAGCCTCGTCATACCGTTTATTCCGAATCAAACGGACACCGTACTCGTACTTCGCCTTCATGTCCGTCGGATAGTTTTTCACGCATAGCAGATAATGTTCCAGTTCCACCTTGTTCAGTTGCACTGACAGCTCTTCTGCCGCAGCTTTGGCTTGCGCATCATCAGGCTTGGCTTCCAGAGCAGCCCTTGCCGCTTTCGTCTTGCGCCTGAGCTGTTTTATCTTAAACAAACCCGCTCGCCGCTTAAAGCTAAAATCGCTTCTGGCTTGATAAGTATTCTCCAGCAGTTGTATCGCCTCGTTCTCGGCCTCATCCGTTTCCAAGTCTGATAGCACCTCTGCCAAATAAAATATATTCTTTGATAAATCCGGGTCCTGAGCCAGCGCCTTCCTGGCCTCCCTAACCGCAGAGACACGATAGTCCTCGGTCTTGACAACCCTGTCCTGAGAATAAAGCCTTGCCTGCGCCTCCCGATCCTTTATGGACCCTCTGAAGCCACCATTACCGTCATATTTGCCCTTGGCCATAGTCAGCTCGGCGGAAAGGTTCTTATACTCTTCTGCTAATTCCCCATCTTCAGGCTTGAGTCTGACAGCACGCTGGCACGCAGCCACGGCCTTGTCGAATTTGCCTAAGCTCTTGTAGGAATCCTTTAGCAGGATATATGTATGCACGGACGGCTTTTCTAAGGCGTTGTTTGTCTGGAAGACCAAATTTGCAATCCAGTTGGCTGTTCTTTCATAGCCACCCGCCACTGCAGCCTTCAGCATCGCCTCGGCATACGGCAGGTGACTGGGGTCCTTCACGTAAAGATATTCGGCATTAAGCATCTGCTCGAGGGCTGTTTTACCGCGCAAACGCTTTACCCTCTCCACCATTGTAGGCTTTTTACCACCTCTTCCCTGTCGTTGGAGAGCCAATTCACCAAGCGGTAGGTGCCCTTCTTCCAGCGCATCCGGTGCACGGCGTAAACCTTCAAGGTACATATCTATAGCATAATCGAAACTGCCCGCCTCAGCCGCCTTCTGGCCTTTTTCAAAAAAAGCCTTAGCCTTGGTTAAGTCCTGACCACTATCATTTCCTGACACTGTTCCTATCCCATCGCCTTTCCCGATTTCTTCATCTGCCGCGAGAGCATAACCCTCTGTGTCGATAACATCATTGCTAGCTTGAGCTTTCTCCGGACCCTGATGGTCCTTAAAGAATTCCGCTAAATCATCTTCCTCTTCATCTTTGTCTATGGCAGCACTCAGCTTAGCTGAGAGTTCCCTAAGGTCCTCTGCCAATCCTTCATTATCAGGTTTAAGCCTCAGGGCACGCTGGCATACTGCTACAGCCCTGTCCAATTGACCAATAGCTGCATAAGCATCCTTCAACAAAAGATATATCTGCAGGGATGCCCTTCTGGCATTGTTATTTGCCAGAAACATCAAATCGGCAATCCACTTGGCAGCCTCTCTGTAACCGCCTGCCACCGCAGCCTTGAGCACCGCCTCAGCATACGGCAGGTGCTCGGGGTCCTTTGCTAAAAGATACTCGGCATTAAGCATTTGTTCAAGGGCCGTTTTGCCCTGTAGCCGATTATTAACCTCTTGCCTTGAGGGCTTTGGCCCCCCTTTTTCCTGCCGCAACAAAGCCAGTTCACGAAGGGCTACATGCCCCTGCTGAACCGCATCCGGGGCAAAGCGTAACCCCTCAAGGTACATATCTATCGCACGGTCATAGTTCCTCGCCCCCGCCGCTTTTCGGGCCTTTTCAAAAAAAGCCTTAGCTCTTGCCTGCACCTGAGTTTCTTCTTCTGGCATACCTTTAGACCGATTCACTTGTACCCATACGTTGCTACCAGCCAATCGTAATCTTTGGCCGAAATTTGTCAACAAATAAATGCTTGTATCAAATGCCACGCTATGCTATAAGAGGTCCAAACACATTATTGCGCCTCCGGAAGCCTCAAGGCAACCGGAACAAAATACTTTAGGGGAGAAATTAACATGGCAGATGCTCTTGAGCTGTATGACCCGCAGATTTACGAGCTTATCCGACAGGAAAAGGCTCGTCAAAGCGGCTCAATTCGTCTCATCCCGTCGGAGAACTACGTATCCAGGGCCGTAATGTTGGCCAGTGCAAGTTGTCTAACCAATAAATATGCCGAAGGTTATCCCGGCAAGAGATATTACGAAGGCCAGCAGGTCACCGACCTCATCGAAATAATGGCTCAGCAGCGGGTAAAAAAGATTTTCAAAGCCGACCACGCCAACGTCCAGCCATATTCCGGATCAGTCGCAAACCTCGCTGCATACCTGGCATTGATTGACCCGGGCGATACGATTATGGGCCTGTCACTCCCCCACGGCGGACATCTGACACACGGCTGGAAGGTCAGCTTCACAAGCAAAGTATTTAAATCCGTCTGGTACACAGTCAACCCCGATACTGGCAGATTAGACTTCAATCAGATTGAAGAGCTCGCAAAAAAACACCGCCCAAAAATTATCATCTCAGGCGCCACCGCCTATCCGAGAGAAATTGACTTCGAAACCTTCGGCCAAATCGCAAAATCTGTTAACGCCTATCACGTTAGCGACATAGCACACATCGCCGGTCTCGTTGCTGCCGGAATACATAAAAGCCCCGTCCCATTCGCCGACATTGTCTCGACCACCTCGCATAAAACACTGCGGGGACCCCGCGGTGGCATGCTACTCTGCAAGGCCGAACACGCCGATAAGGTAGACAAGGCCGTTTTCCCCGGCCTCCAGGGCGGACCGCATATGCACACTATAACAGCCTTGGCTGTGGCAATGGCCGAAGCCGATACACCCGAGTTCGTCACCTACGCAAAGCAGATAGTCAAAAACGCAAAAGCCCTGGCCAAAAAACTGCTTGAATATGGCTTTGACCTCTCATCCGGTGGCACAGACAATCATCTAATCCTAATCGACTTGCGGAATAAAAAAATCTCCGGCAAAAAACTCGCAAAAGCCCTGGACAGAGCGAGAATTGTCACCAATTACAACACCACACCTTCAGACCCCAAACATCCGGCTAATCCTTCCGGCTTGCGAATGGGAACCCCGGCTATCACCACCCGCGGAATGAAGGAACCACAGTGTGAGCAAATTGCCGCCTTTATCAATAAAGTGGCGGAAAACATTGACAATGAGTCAATAATCGAGCAGGTTGGAAAAGAAGTTTTGCTCCTGAGCTCACAATTCCCCGTCCCGGAGCACTTTATTATAAATCACAAAAACAATACGTAAAGCACAATACGAGATACGAAGAACGAGATACGAGATACGAATTATGCTTCAAGAACTCTTTAGAAAACAGGCGGAACTGAACAAACGTACAGGCTTCGACCCCGATGCCCTCCGAGCTGACTTCGACCCGCAGACAGCTGGCATATGGCTCAACAACTACATCGCAGCTATGAGCAACGAGCTGGAGGAGCTGCGCGACTGCACCTTCTGGAAACACTGGTGCAAGGAGGCCAAAGAAGGACAAAGATTCCTCCTCCATGATTTGCAGAACGCCAGAGTCGAAGTAATAGATATGCTCTTCTTCTGGATGTCCCTTGCCCAATGCGTTGGCCTAAACGCCGACGACGTGGTTAGACTTTACGAACAAAAGCTCCAGGTAAACCACACCCGCCAGGACAAAGACTACTCCATGGCCGCAAAAACTGAAGACGATAACAAAAATATAATTTAGTGAATAGTGCGTAATTGAGTAGAGAATAAGTGAGTAGTAAGCAAAGAACGCTAAATTTATCGATTATCTATTTAAGCAATTAACCATTTCTCTATTTGCCCCCTGCAGTAAATAAATCTTTTTAATAGTTCCTTTTCTGCCAGAGAGATGTAAAATTACGGCGAAGATGAGCGAATACAAACTAAAAACCGCGGTCCTCGGCCTAAACGACCCGGGCCAGCTACTGCTCACAGCGGCTTCGCGAACTGGCTGCTTCGAAATCCAGGCCGTCGCCGATAAAGACACTCACCTTGCCGAAAAACTCGCCGAAGAATACAAATGCAACTTCTACGATGACTACCGCCAGTTGATAATCCAAAACCAGTTCGATTGCCTCCTCGTCGCCGCCGGCCTGCACAGCTGCGATGAGCACCTCCGAACCGCAATAAAAAAGAAATTCAATATCCTCAAGCTTCCACCCCCTGCCAGAAACTTCGAAGAAGCCGCCGAATTCGTCCAGCTCGCCGAAGCCGAGAACATAAAATTCGCCGTCGCCAATCCCGCTCGTTTCGACCAAAATTTTCTTGCCCTTCACGACTCTCTCCAGCAGGGCAGTCCACCCGCCGCATCGGGCGCTTTCCTGATAACCACCTTCTATAACGCTGGCGAACAAAACTACCCCGCCTGGTACACCGACCCGGAACTGGCCGGCGGAGGCGTCCTCCTCCACAACTGCTACCATCTAATCGACCAGATACTGTGGAACTTCCCCACCCCCCAGCAGGTCTACTCACTTAACACCAATCAGGCCTCCGACAAAAAACAACGCCTTTATATGACAGAGGACACCGCACTTATAACAATGAAGTTTAGCGACACCCTCACCGGCTCTTTCATCGCATCCCGCCGCATGGATTGCGGTCCCAAACAGGAAATTTTGAAAATCTACGGCAGGGACAAATTTCTGACCATCAGCGACTCCCAGCTCATCGTCAGTGACGCTTCCGGCCAGATCAACAAGAAATTTCAGACCGACGACAACGCACTCAACTGCACTATGAAACTACTGGAAAATTTCGCGTTCAGCATCCTGTCACCCGATACAAACAAGCTTTGCAGCACAGGCAAAGAAAATCTAAAAAATATGGCTGTACTTGAATCTGCTTACCTCTCCGCACGTACAGGCTTTCCGGAAGAACCCGGCAGGATTTTGCAGATGGCACCCCACCAAGCCGGGACACCGGCAAACACATAGCTGACCTACATACAAAAAATAAGCCATTGACAAAAAACAAATTAGACAATAGCCTGTTGCTGTAAATTACTATGTTATTACTGTCTCTTATTTGGAGTCTTCGGTATGAAAAATACAGTTTATGTCACTGTCATTGCCCTGTCCCTGATTTTAGCTGTTGTGATTTTCCTCGTCACCCGCTCGGGGAATTCAGGAGGCATCGGCTCCATACAAAGTGGAGATGTCAGGTTGGTCAAGTGTAACAACCCCGCCTGCCAAGCCACTTATCAGATGAGTTCTAAAGATTACATACTGCAGCTTAGAGAAAAGGTTAAAAACAACCCTATGGCCCAGAACCCTCCGCTGGTTTGCAAAGAGTGCGGACAGGAAAGCCTCTACAGAGCCGTAAAGTGCGAAAAGTGCGGCGAAGTCTTCTTCTACCGTTCTGTCCCCGGGGACTTTTCAGATCGTTGCCCCGAATGCAAATTCAGCAAAATGGAAGATGAGAGGAAGCCTCGCACGGCCCAATAATCACAGCCGCATACTAATAACCATTCTTGGTTGGCCCGGCTTTTATCTGGCCCGAATTCTCTGCTGATAGGTATTTTTATGTGCCAAGATTATTCGCGGTTCGGGACCTGCTGATACTAATCTTCCAGCTTATCAAGAACACCCCTTTGATATTCTTCCTCTCCGATTTTTAATCCTTCGACGTCGGAGTACTTCGCTCGAATACTCTGCCTCAAGTATATAATACGGTTTCCAGTAGCAGGGTGGGTTGAAAAAAACTCGATTGGCCTGACGTCCTGCTGGTCCCGAAGCATCTGCATAGTTTCAACTATACCGGAAGGATGGTAACCGGCCCTGACCATATAATCCAGCCCTGCCAAATCAGCCTCCTGTTCGTCCTTCCTGCTGTATCGAAGGGCTAAAATCACACGTGCCAGCCTTGCCACCGTCTCAGCACCTTCAGGCGTCTTCGCGTAAACCACAGCAGAAACCAAAAGGTCCATCACCTGCATCCGGCTAAGCGATGCCGAGCTGTCTCGGGCAACAACGTGCGAAACCTCATGGCCCAGTATTCCCGCCAGTTGAGCCTCGGTTGTTAGTTTCTGGAGCATCCCTTTGGTAATAAAGATATAACCACCGGGCAAAGCAATTGCATTAATCGATTCATGCTCAACAGCGATGAAGTGATATTCCCAATCGGGTCTGTGACTGACACGAGCAATTCGTTGGCCAATCCTGTCTATATACCTCTGTAAACTCCCATCTTCGATTTTACCCCCCAACTGTTTTTCAACTTCAGGAGCGTATTGCTGCCCTATCTGAATATCCTGCTCTTGTGGGAAGAGCATAAGCTCCTCTTCACCACTTATCGGATTGACTGCACAGCTGGCACACACCCACAAGACAAAACACAATGTTATCAGCCCCAATTTTCTGTACATAATTTTGTCCCAAAATATGGAAAGCTTTATATTGAAAATCTCAACTGCATCTATTATAAAGATTGTTTATTTTAAGAGTAAGGAAAAATTATGACCGAACAAAAGCTATGCCGGCAATGCAATCAAAGCCACGACTGCCAAAGGATTTACCAGAAGTTAGGTAATATCGAAAGCCCTTCGGTTACATTTAAAGTCATCGTCGCTTTTCTGCTGCCCATAGTGGTTTTCATCACCTCTTTAACTATTCTCGGAAGAATCTTAGACGAACTGATAAAAGCAAAAGAGCTGCAAACAGCCCTTGGTTTCCTGCTGGCCATCTCGGTGACTCTTGCACTGATACTGGCCATTAAAATAATAAAAAAATAACTTAAAAAAATAATTTCAAGAATATTACAGCCATGAAACTTGCTACCAAAGGCAGATTGTCATTTACCGGAGGAACCCACCCTCCACAAAGCAAAGATCTCACCCAAGACAGTGAAATCCGGCCGGGGCCCACAGCCAAAGAAGTCGCAATAATGCTGAGTCAGCATATTGGTGCCGTCTGTCGGCCGCTTCTCAGAAAGGCAAACGCAGTTCAGGCAGGACAAAAAATCGGTGATTCCGATGCGTTTGTTTCCGCTCCCGTTCATTCGCCCATCGACGGCAAAGTAAAAGAAATCGCCTTGCGCTCCCATACCATACTGGGCAGAAGCCCGGCAGTTGTCATAGAGCCATATCCACACAGTCGCCCGAAGCGACTTTCTTTCAAACTCAAAGATGATTTTGATGAAAACAACTATTCAGTAGATCAAATATGCGATGCTGTTCGTCAGGCGGGCATCGTCGGTATGGGAGGGGCCGGCTTCCCAACCAGGGTAAAAATAGAACCGAACCCACGATTGCCTAAAACAACAATGATTATCAACGGATGCGAATGCGAACCGTATATCACCTGCGATTACCGCATTATGTTGGAATGGACGAACCAGATTATTGCAGGTATCAAACTCGCCCAAAGAGCATCTGGCTGTTCCCGCGTCTTTATCGGCATCGAAGATAATAAACCACAAGCTATAGAAACTATCAGCTCAGCACTCGAAACTTTCCCCCGCACCGACAACATCGAAGTTGCACCGGTCAAAACGAAATATCCTCAGGGCGGCGAAAGACAGCTCATAGAAGCAATCCTGAAAAAGAATGTCCCTACCGGAGGCATCCCCCCTGCCATCGGAGTGGTCGTTCTCAACGTCGCTACTGTCGCCGCAATCGCCGAAGCGGTCATTGAAGGCTCCCCGCTTACCTACAGAGTTGTAACCGTTACGGGAGAAGCCATCGCCAACCCGGGTAACTACTATGTCCCCATAGGAATATCAGTAGAAGACCTGATAGAGTTTTGCGGAGGAGTTACAAAAAAGTCCGCAAAGGTCGTTCTCGGCGGACCAATGATGGGAATAGCAATCGCCGATTTGAAAACGCCTATAACAAAAACAACCGGTGCCCTAACGGTATTGACCAGGGAGCAAATTGGCAAAGCTAAATTCGAAAAGCGTCAAACCCCCTGTATTCGTTGCGGCAGATGCCTGCAAGTTTGTCCCGAAAACCTGAACCCGACGAAAATTGCCCATGCAGTGAAAAATAATCTTTTGGACGTAGCGGAAAGCTATTATATAAGTGCGTGCATCGAATGCGGCTGCTGCAGTTACGTTTGTCCGGCTAATATAGAGCTGACAGGATATA
>CAYSLN010000093.1:0-8962 GCA_964431825.1 uncultured Pirellulales bacterium
TACCTCTTTGGCTAATTCAAACCTTGGTTTTACCCTTTTGCTTTATGACTTCACGGATTTCCCTGTTTATCCTGACACTGCACCACTGTCGGCCACACATTGAACAATAATCTGCGGAGAATAACCCATCCGCTCCACTTTCTCTGCAGGCCTCGCTGTGCATCCTTTCGGCTGTTTTTGGATCGAGTGATTCAGCGATATGTGCTTTCCAGTTCAGATTTGCCCGTGCAATACTTAGCCTTTTATCACGGCCAACAGCACTTTCTAAACCACGGGCAACATCCGCCGCGTGTGCTGCGATCTTTGCCGCAATTACTCCTGCTCGAACATCGTCAGCATCCGGCAAACCCAGATGCTCTCTCGGAGTGACGTAACACAAAAACGATGCACCATAGAACGCCGCAACAGTTCCACCGATTGCTGATGTTATATGGTCATAACCCACCGCAATGTCGGTTACCAAAGGTCCAAGAACATAGAACGGAGCACCGTGACAAATCTGCTGTTGTATTTCCATATTGTATTTTATCTGGTCGAACGGCACATGACCGGGACCCTCGACTATAACCTGACAACCCTTTTCCTGAGCTCTTAGAGTAAGCTCACCAATGGTCCTTAACTCCGCGATTTGTGCCTCGTCGGTAGCATCGGCGATCGCACCAGGACGAAGACCGTCACCAAGAGAAAAACAGACATCATATTCAGCCAGTATGTCACACAAATCATCGAACATCTCATACAAAGGATTCTGCATGTTGTGATATATCATCCATTCGGCAAGTAGTGCTCCGCCTCGACTGACAATACCAGCTACTCTGCTCTCAAGCAAAGGAAGGTGCTCTTTTAACACGCCGGCGTGAACAGTAAAAAAATCCACGCCTTGTGCAGCTTGTTTTTCAATAACTTCAAGGATTATTTTGCGGTCAATGTCCTTAACATTTCTATCCTTTATCATCTGATAGATTGGCACCGTTCCGAAAGGCACAGGGCACTGCGCCAGAAGTTCGCAGCGAATATTGTCAAGATCTCCACCGGTACTTAAGTCCATAATCGCATCGGCACCAACATCCAGAGCAGCTTGCATTTTCCTGATTTCATCATCCACTGAAGAGCGTTCGCTGCTCGTACCAATATTTGCATTTACCTTTGTACTAAGAGCGCAACCGATACCAGCCAGCTCCAGATTGGTTTTCAGATGCAGTTTGTTAGCAGGTATTACAAGATGTCCGGCAGCTAACTCATCACGGACAAGTTCAACGTCGATGTCTTCGGTCTTGGAAACATACTTAACCTGCTCAGTAATCGTCCCGGTTCGTGCCGTTTGCAATTGTGTTGCCATTCTACAGCTCCCTTTTAAAAACAAAAAATCGCTTCTGCAGGAAGCGATCCACTCTTCGTCTGTCAAGTTTTGATTCAGTCAATCACTTTCCTACGCAGGCATATCCACCAATTCGGCGATTATCCTGATCAGGTTCAAAGGGTTTTCTCTCAGGCCTGCCCTTTACAAGCCACCCCTAGTGAACTGCTTTCTATTATATCTCTCAACCGCTTCCCGTCAAACAATTATTTATCCATGTAATACGGTCACTGGCTGACGTTATTGCGCTCGGCTTCGGCTGATTTACTGAAAATGAATTCAACAGATACTTGTCTTGTCAGCTCAACAGTTTCTTTAACAAAGCTCGCTGGAAGTGGAGACGGTTTTCGGCTTGTTCAAACACGATTGAATTAGCCGACTCAGTGACTTCATCGGTTATTTCATAGCCGCGATAAGCAGGCAAACAGTGCATAATCTTAACACTATCTGGTGCAGATTTGAGAAGCTCAGCATTGACCTGAAAGCCTGCGAAATCCCGAAGTCGTTTTTGTTCCTCGCTCTTCTGGCCCATGCTGACCCATGTGTCGGTGTAAATTATGTCGGCATCGACAACCGCTACAGACGGGTCATCCGTCTGGGAAACAGTGTCGACGGATGTTCGATTCACTTTTTGGATTGTCTCAGTGTCAAGCTCATATCCGGGCGGACTGGCAACGCTCATCTTCATTTTCAGTTTTGCAGCAGCAAAAGCCAGCGACCGAGCAACGTTATTGCCGTCACCGATAAAAGCTATTTTTACACCTTCCATTCTGCTACAGTGTTCCTGAATTGTAAGCACATCTGCCATTACCTGGCAGGGATGTGACCAGTCGGTCAAAGCGTTTATTACAGGTACGGTCGCAAATTCAGCCAATTCCGTGACGGCGCTGTGCTCGAAGGTCCGGGCCATTATGCCGTGGACGTAACGACTGAGCACACGAGCTATGTCCTTTATAGGTTCGCGTTTTCCAATGCCACCTATATCTTCTGGTTTTACGTAGATGGCGGACCCACCAAGGTCGGTCATGGCAACGTGAAAGCTTATACGAGTGCGAAGGCTCGGCTTTTCGAAAAGCATAGCGAGGGTCTTTCCAGCCAGACAAAGGTCATGATTGCCAGCTTTGTAGAGTTTCTTCAGCTCGCTGCTCAGCTGCAGCAATTCATTTAGCTCCTCGCTTGTGAAATCATTTATGCAAAGGAAATGTTCCATAATCAACTCTCAGAGAGAACAGAGTCAAAGATTTCAATGGCCTTATCTATTTGCTCTTTGGTTGCAATCATCGGCGGCATAAAACGGACGACTGTACCCTGTGTGCAATTTATTCGCAAACCTTTCTCCAGGCATTTATCGACTATCTCTTTACACGGACCGGTTAATTGAACACCAATCATCATACCGATGCCGCGAACACTATCTATAACTAAGTGCTTTTGCTTCAACTCAAGGAGCTTATCGCTGGCATATTGTCCCAGCTCAGCTGCGTTTTGCAGAAGATTAGCTTCTTCTATCGCCTCAATAACTGCAACGCCAGCAGCACAGGCCAGGCAATTTCCGCCAAAGGTAGAAGCATGTTTACCGGGCACAAGCGAGGCTGCAATCTTGTTTTGGGCCATCATAGCTCCTATCGCCACGCCGCCACCAAGGGCCTTCGCCATTGTCATAATATCCGGCTCGACATCAAAATGCTGGTACGCGAACCATTTGCCGGTTCTGCCAATCCCTGTTTGAACTTCATCTAAAATCATCACCGCTCCGTTTTCATCACAGAGCCGGCGAATTGCCTGCAAATATTCGGCGGTGGCTATATTTATTCCTCCCTCGCCCTGGATAGGCTCGACCATCACCGCCGCCACTTCATCATTAAAGGCCGATTCAAGCCCGCCAACATCATTAAACGGCACATAGACAAAACCCGGCAGCAATGGTAAAAGACCTTCGTGATGCTTTGGCTGAGCTGTTGCGGTCATCGTCGCGAAAGTACGACCGTGGAAGCTGCCCTCGGCAGTTATAATTTTATATTTACCTTCTGAGGTATGCAAACGCGCCAATTTCAAGGCAGCTTCATTGGCCTCGGCGCCACTGTTGCAAAAGAAACATTTACCACCAAAGGCCCGTTCACTCAGAAGCTGAGCTAATTTGCCCTGCGGCTCAGAGTAGAAGGTATTATCGATGTGCATAAGTTCTCCGACCTGCTTGCGGATAGCCTCAACAACCTTAGGGTGGCAATGCCCTATGCCGCTGACAGCCCAGCCGGGAAACATATCAAGTATCTTGTTGCCTTCTGCATCATACAGGTAGCAACCTTCGCCTCTTACGATAACCCGCGGCAGGCGGGAGTAATTGGCTATCACGTATTTATCAAACAAATCTATCGTCTCCTGTTTGGACATAATTTGCAGTCTCGTTTTCAATATAATTCGTAATCAACAATTTCATCAGGGCTGAAAAAACCTGATTTCCCGCTGAGCTTATTCGAGACTATCCGAACCGTGAACAAGGTTATGTCGGCCGCTGGATACCGTCCGGCTTGACAACAATTAAAGTGCCCTCTGCCATTGTTGTATCTCGCGGTTCGTGGCCCGATCCACTATTGAGGATTCACTTCCCAGGAGGCCCTACATACCCTCGGGAACGATGTAAATCTCAACTCGCCTGTTTTTGGGATTACCCTTTTTATTAGGCTGATTTTCCTCAACCGGCCGGTATTCGCCAAAACCTCGTATACTCATTCGCTTCGGGGCAACACCATTATTCGTCATCACACCCAATACTGATATTGCCCTGTGGGCTGATAAGTGCCAGTTTGTAGGATGCTTCGCACGAGTCTCAGGCTTAAGAACAGGGATATCGTCGGTGTGCCCGGCAATTATAACATCGAATTTTTGGGCTCCTTCGGTATTCAAAATGCCACAAAGCGATTTAACAGCATCGACGGCATCAGATGCAACTTTGTCACTACCCTTTTCAAAAAGCAAATCGCTTTTGAACTTCACTATCCCCCTGCTTGCATCGTAGGTAACCATTTCACGGTCTTTGGCAAAATCTTCCAGCATAGTGGTAAGTTCAACCGGTAGTGATGCTCCACCGTAAAGTAGTCTTTCCTGCATCGAAGCAATCAATTGCTTCTTTTTAGCCAGGTCTTCTTCAAGTGCTGCAATTTCCTGTCTCAGCGCATCTGCTTCGATACCACCTTTTTCTCCAGTGGCAGAAAGCTTCCTTTTTAACTGCTCAAGTTCCAGCGTGGCAGTTTGCAGCTCGCTCTCAAGTTGTGCTAAGCGCTTGCGCTGAGTATTGTTTTGTATTCTCAGGTCCTTTAACTCCGAGTCACAACCATTTACCAGCACGATACAGGCACATATGAGAAAAATCCCCGATAGTTTCACGATTTGCATTGTTTTACCCTTTCCATGAAACACAAGACACCATTCCTTTAGAATACGCAAGTTTCATATTTTCAAACTGTTACACCCAGCCAAATTCCTTGACGAAGTCGGGAACCGGAGGTGGCAATTTCTCTGTTCTCCGGCCGCCCTGAAAGTAAAACCTATTAGGATTTAACCGTCAAGAATAAACTTCCAAAATATCCTCTGCCTCGCTAAAAACAGAAATAGGGCCTTTTATGCCCTATAATACTACTGCCCTGGCAATTATCAAATGGATGGTACCAAAGAAGCTTCTAACCCGGATCCGGCAGATGGTGCTACAGAAGTGGACCGTGGGTCTACCCTCAGGTGGAGGTCGGGAAGTAAAGTTGACACGCATGACGTATATTTCGGCTCCGACTACTATGAAGTACGCGACGCCAACGCAGCCAACCATCCGAACGTCGACCTCACCAATGTAGATGTCAACAGCTATGAGCCTGGAATTCTGGCACTGGACACAACTTACTTCTGGCGGGTTGATGAAGTAAATGAGGCTCATCCCGATGGGTTGTGGAAAGGTGTTGTCTGGTACTTTACGACAGGCAAGCATGTTGTTGTGGACGACTTTGAGTACTATGACAGTGACCCTATTGAAGACCAGATATGGTATTCATGGAAAGACGAATATAGCTATGGTTTTCCTCCGCCATCTCCTCCACCTTACTATCCCGGTAACGGCACCGGCGCGGCTGTAGGTGACGTAAGCACTGGTTCTACTGCTGAGGAGACTATCGTTCACGGCGGCGGGCAGTCGATGCCGTATTGGTATACCAACGACGGTTCAACCGGCAAGGCCCTTTATTCGGAGTCCGAACGGACATTCAATCCCGCGCAGGACTGGACTACCTCGAACATGAAGTCATTGTCTCTGTGGTTCTATGGCGACCGAGATAATGATGCCGATGCTACTGAGCAGCTATACGTAAAAGTGAATGGAGCCAAGTTGCTATATGATGGTGATATGAACGATATCAGGGAAGAAATGTGGCACGAATGGAATATTGACATGGCAGATTTTGGCTCAGTAACGAATGTCACGACGCTGGCCATCGGTTTCGGCAACGAGAGCAATGTGACGCCGGGCGGTATAGGCAAGGTGTACTTCGACGATATCAGACTGTATCTCGCCAGATGTATTCCTTTGGTCAGACAACCTGTTGGCGACCTCGACGATGACTGCGATGTGGACCACGCTGACGTTGAGATTCTGGCCGGGCGGTGGCTTGATAGCGACCTTATTACAACGCCGACTACCCCTTCCGACGACGGTCTTGTTGCATACTACGCACTGGAAAATAACTTGTTAGATGGAACCGCCAACGGTCACGATGGTACCTTGGCCGGGGGGGGACCCGAACTATGTCCAAGGACCGCCTGAGTACGGCATGGCTATGCTGTTCGACGGCACAGAGAGCGGTCTGTATGTTGAATTTGGGACGTTGGAACCCATCAGCCGCCACGGGCCAGCTCAGCGTCTCTCTGTGGGCAAAGTGGAGTGGTCTGAGCGACTACTGGCAGGTACTAATTGGCAAGAGGGATACCTGGGACGCCGATGATATAATGTGGCAGATTGAGGCCAACATGAACGACGGGACACTTGGGTTCTTCGCTAACGGCAGCTACCCGCCCGATGGTGACCCTGCGCTGCGAGTCGGTGAATGGTCATATATAGCTGCGACGTTCGACGGGACCACCGCAAAGTCACGCACGCCCCGGGCGGTTATCTGTTGGCGCCGCAAGGCGAGGAACGCATCGGTGATGCATCGAACGTGCTTTTCAGTAGCGGCTGGGTGGTCCGAAATGATGGGGAGCTGTTTGTATGCTATGGCTCATCGGACACGCGGATGCATGTAGCGACGACAACGGTCAAGAAGATGCTGGACTATGTTTTGCATACACCTGAGGACAAGCTGCGGTCTGCCGGTTGTGTAGCTCAAAGAATCGAACTCATCGACAAGAACCTGGAGGTAATGAAAGGACTCGGTATCTAACAGCAATATCCCTTGATAACAGACCACAGATCAGACTTGTATACGAGTAGATATTGTCGAGGGCAAGCTATCAATTATACTGCTCTGATTTTGCATGCCGATCTTCATTAGAAGTACGGAGCGCTGTCGCTCTGATATTTCTCGATGTAAAAAGAGTCCTGTTCTGTTTTGCTCCGGCCAAACTGTGCTCGATTTCTTCCAATAGATTAGCCGCATCATCATTGGCAGGGTCTAAAGTCAAGACATTGTGCAGCAGCTTTCGAGACACATCATGCTTATCCTCTCTCACATAGAGTGCAGCCAGTGAGAACATAACAGAGGTATCACTCGGATGTATTTCTAAATATATTTCCAAATAGTAAATGATTTTTTCAAAAGAACTCATCTGGCAAGATACTTGAAACAGACCCAGCAAGGCGGTCAAATTATCAGCATCCAATTCCAAGCATTTTAGAAAGTTGCCATAAGCGTACTGATAATCTCCTTTCTGTTGTGCAATCATGGCCAGACCGGCATAAGCCCTGGCGCAACGAATATCAAGCCGACAGGCGACTCTGAATGCTATTTCAGCATCTTCAAGGTGATTGTTCTGCAAGGCAACCATGCCAAGCCCAAGGTACGGCCCCGGTTCATCGGGCCCTAGTGATGCGGCCTTTTCAAAGCAGTTCATCGCCCGTGTCCCGTCACCAACACATATATAATAATCGCCAAGTTTCTGCATGATGTCGTAATCTAGCAAGTTGCCCGACTTTTTTATAAAGTCTTTTTTCTTTGCTCTCATAAAATTTTTTCGCCTGAACTTTTCTTATCGAAAATTACGCAACCTTTTTACCTGTAAAGATGCGGTTTTCAGCTTTTCAGATGAGGGCTAAAGAGCATAGAATCTCTCAGTTCATGCCTCATCCAATGCAGTATGTTTTGTACGAACCTCATACAATGTCCGATAAGGCGTCTCGTCACGGTCATAATGTTTATCTATAAGGACGCCCCCCCATAAAGCACAACCCGATATTTAGTTTATTCTCATACTTTAGTGTGCTGTGATTTCCCTGTATTTATCGACCAAACAAAAATATTTATGGACAGGTTATTTCCTTATTTCGAGCAGGAAAAACCATGCTATCAGGAAAAAGCTTATAAGAGTCAAGTCAAAAGCTCAGGTTAGGTGGTTTATTGGAAAAATTTCCAAGCTAAACTATCGCCTGGATAAAATACTGTGCGGGAAACAGCCCAAGATATGTTATATTTCTTCAACACAAACGGTCAGAATTCTACCGATGTTAATCCCTCACTGATTGCAAACTTCGTCAGTTGTGCAATACTGGAAAAGCCAAGCTTTGCCATAACCTGTCGCCTGTGCGCATCGACAGTTTTAGCACTTATATCCAGACGCAAAGCTATTTGTTTTACTGTCAGACCTTCCGCCACGAATTGTATAATTTCACGCTCTCGGGTTGTCAGGCTATGCACGGTTGAACTGTCATGTGTCGGTTGCCGGCCGATATAATCTTCCACTATGATGTCAGTTATCTTGGGACTCAGGTAGTAACCATTGGTGCGTATGGTTTCTATTGCTTTAAGCACCTCTTCAAAAAGATAGGATTTAAGGATATAACCCATAGCTCCTGCGCTAAGGGCATTTGTAACAAAGTGTTTCTCTGAATGCATGGATAAGATAATGATTTTGATAGCGGGATTTTCCTTCAGGATAAGGCGAGCAGCATCAATTCCGTTCAGACCCGGCATAGTTATGTCCATTAATATCAAATCCGGTATCAAGTCCTTCACGAGTTCAACTACTGTCCAGCCATCTTCAGCCTCACCGACTACCTCCATATCCGGATGCTCCTGGATCAGGCTTTTAAGCCCTTCTCGGACAATTCCATGGTCATCAGCGATTATTATATTCATAGTGATATCTTTCTTATATCGAAGTCGGCTCTTGTAGTTTCAGCGGCATTGTCATAGTAACTTTGGTACCATGGCTGATCCCAGATTCAATCTGAAGATTCTCCCCTAGGTATTCTAATTGCTCCTTGATACTGAAAAGGCCAAATTTTCCAGTTTTAGTTGGCAGTGATGCAATCTCGCCGACATCAAATCCCACTCCATCATCTTCAACGCAAATATGGATATTACCGGCAGACTGGTAAATACGAACCTTTATATTATGTGCCTGAGCGTGCTT
>CAYSLN010000094.1:0-8932 GCA_964431825.1 uncultured Pirellulales bacterium
AGTACCGCCTGGAAAAGCGACTGGGTGTAGGTGGAAGCTGCGAGGTCTGGAAGGCTAAAGACTGCGTAGAGAACATCTCTGTAGCTTTGAAGATACCCCTGGTTGGCATCAACGGTGAACGCGACAACCAAAGCTTATTCCGTGAAATACGCATGGTTGCCAAAATGCGTCATCCACATATTTTGCCGGTCAAAAACGCTGATATAATCGAAGGTCATGCTGTTCTGGCCACTGAGCTGTGCGTTGGGACCCTGGCTGACCGTTCCAAACCAATGTCCGTTCGCCGAATCATATCAATCATGAGCCAGGTTCTTGACGGGCTTACGTATGCACACCGCAATCGCTTAGTGCACTGTGACGTTACGCCGGCGAACATATTTTTATTTCCCGACGGCCGGGCTGCACTGGGGGACTTTGGAATCTGCCTGAAACTTAAAGGCAGAATGGCAACCGTTGACGATTTTGGCACACCGGGCTATGTCGCACCTGAACAGGCATACGGTCGGCCCACCTCCCGCAGCGATTGTTTTTCAGCTGCGCTGATCCTTTACGAGTATATCACAGGTTTGCTGCCCCGTTGGCCGTTTCGTTGGCCGCTACGAGGCCATGCCAGACTGCGTGAACGAACCAGCTTGGTCTTTGTAAAGTTCCTGCGAAAAGCCTTGGCAGTCGACCCTGAGCAGCGTTTTGCCAACGCCGGACAAATGTTGCTGGCCCTGCTTGAAGCAACACCCAAGTCTTTGAGAAATGGACTCGCTATAAAATCGCAGGACAGGAAAAAAAGCGACTGGCGACAGATACGACGCGCAGCCTTCATCAGGCGATATATCAAAACCTTACCCTTGATTTTCCGATGCGTGGAATGTGGAGAACCCATATCAGAAAGCATGCTGATTTGCCCGTGGTGCGGCAGTGAACGCAACTGCTTTGACGACAACAGTCAATTCAGTCATATTTGTCCGCGTTGTCATAAGGGTGTTTTGCCGGAGTGGCGTTTTTGCTCATGGTGTTACGGAGCAGGTTTCAAGTCGCCAGGTTCTGTACGCTCACCTGGTGTACGCTATCAAGCCAGGTGCAAGCACTGCGGCGGCAAACTTATGCGCTTCATGCGTTACTGTCCGTGGTGCCGCAGAAAGGTACGACACAAGTGGCAGGTCCGACCGTTTCCTGAGATATGCGGCCGATGTGGATGGTCGGTAGACTCGACTTTCTGGCATTACTGCCCCTGGTGTAAACAAGACCTGAGGTCATGACCACCAATAAACCAATAAGATGGTGATTTATTAGTGACTGGTTAACCAATTAATGGAGTTTAAAATGACACATACATTTATCAACCAGATTGAGCCGGGCAAGGCTATTGACGACATTTATATGGCA
This sequence comes from uncultured Pirellulales bacterium, assembly GCA_964431825.1. GTDB lineage: Bacteria > Planctomycetota > Phycisphaerae > Sedimentisphaerales > Anaerobacaceae > CAYSLN01. The sequence goes on from CAYSLN010000094.1 coordinate 1,381, forward strand.
AAAGAGCCAATCTTACGAAGCACATCTCGAGGTGATTTATATATAGCGATGTTTCTCTCTGACCGAACCGGCCAGTTAAACGGACGAATGTGGCAGGCAACAGAAACAATTTATAAGTCGCTCCCTAATCCGGGATTCGTTCACGTACAGGGCAGAAGCGAACTTTACCAAAACAACCTGCAGATTATTATAAACAACATCAGCGCCATCGATGCAAGTAAAGTTACGATTGAGGATTTTCTGGCCCGAACGGACAAAGACACAGGACAGATGTTCGATGATGTAAAAAAGATTGTCGGCCGAATAAAAAATCCACAGCTAAAGGTACTGGTCGAGGAATTTATGGCCGATGCCGAGCTGATGGAAAAATTCCGGAATGCACCCGCTGCAATGAAGCTGCACCACGATTATCTCGGTGGCCTGCTGGAACACACGCTCAACATGTTGCAAGTAGCCGTTGCGATACTGCCGCTATATCCACAGGTGCAGGCGGATTTGGTTTTAGCAGGGATATTCCTTCACGATATCGGCAAAACCGAAGAGCTTTCGTACGATATGGCCTTTTCATATACCGATTCAGGCCAGCTAATCGGGCATATAGCAAAAAGTCTTGTTATGATAAATCAAAAGGCTGACGCACTGGCGGCCAGAAACACCAAGATTGATAAGGCTGTTTTAGATGCCCTCGGCCATATTATTCTCTCGCACCACGGTCAATATGAATTCGGCTCACCAAAGTTACCCGCAACACTCGAAGCCTTTATGGTCTATTATATCGATGACCTTGACGCCAAGATAAGCCAGGTAACCTCGGCGATCAATGACGAGCCAAGCGATTCGAATTGGACTGCTTGGAAAAACGCTTTGCAGACCCGGCTTTACAGAAAGCGTATCGAATAAAAATAGCAGCTTGACGTTGAATTTTTCGAGCTTCCAAAAGCACCAGACTGCGGGAGCTTTTTCACCTCCATATATGGGACTTTGACTAATCAAATTACATCAATTCTGACTAATTTCTGCTGCGTATCTCAGTGACCAATAATATCACAACTGGCACGCAAGAATTAGCACACCAAATAAGGTCTTTTCCGCTAAGAATTTAGGGGATTCACATGTTAAGTAGAGCAAATTTATCACCGAAGAATTAACAAGAACATAGGGCCGTTTTTGAATAAAAATTGTCGGATTAAACATCAGAAACAGCTTTATGGAGAGACAAACGGAGGAAACAACAATGCGCACAACACTTGTCTATGTTGCAATTTTTCTTAGCCTTTGTTTTGTTCAGGCGGCATGGACAAGTTCAAAGAAAAGTTATGACCTTTACAACAGCAAAATGATGCGGCTTAAACACATGACAACCTGGCTGGAGATGGGCACAGATTTTCGTCTTCGGGTTGTTCACGATAAAGCCCGAAAGTTAAATCTAAATTCAAAGCCGAGCATACTTTTGACGGCTGCAGTTGTCTCAGAATTTCCTTGGTAATAACTATGAAACTTGGTGTACGCGGGAAAATCCTAATAATTACTGTTACGACCTTCTTGCTGGCAATCAGCGTCAATACGTTGGTTATTAGCCAAATATTCAGAAAAGGGTACTCCGCCGAATTGCAGTCAAAGATGGCTGTTATTGCTAAAATACTTAGGTCGCAAATAGAAAGAGTGATTGGACTCGGGATAACCATAGACAATATCGAGGGATTTGAGGCTCAGTGTCAGGAAATACTGCAGAAACACAGAGACGTGGCCTATGCTATGGTGACACGAACAAACGGCAGAATCCTGTTCCATAATGACCCAACACGTCACGATACCACAATAAACGACCCGGAAATTATCAATGCTCTTAAACACCGCGAGGGAACAACTTGTTTATCCCAAGCCACTGGGCAATCGTACTACAATACGGTCGTCCCTGTAAAAGACAGTTCAGATGAGCCCGGCATCGCCGTGATAGTAGGATTCCCCACCGAACTTATCGACAATAAGATACAGGAGCTTCGCCATTACAGCTTTGTCGTGGCTCTTATATCCTTAGGCCTTACTACACTTCTATTACTGACTATCCTTTCGGTTTCAGTAATGAAACCCCTATTTAGCCTCGTTAATACAATTCATCACATCCGTGACAGTTCAGACCTTAACAGGAGAGTCGTAGTCAAATCAACAGATGAAATAGGGCAGTTAGCTATTAGCTTCAATCAGATGGTTGAAGATTTAGAAAAGACAACGGTTTCGCGTGATTCTTTAAGAAAAGAAGTAACCGAGCGCAAACACGCAGAAGCAGCTTTGCAAAAGAGCGAGGAGCGATTTAAGCAGGTAGCCGAAAATGCGGGTGACTGGATTTGGGAAATTAATGTTGAAGGATTATACACTTATTCAAGCCCTAATGCAGAAAAAGTACTTGGCTATAAGGCAGAAGAAATTGTTGGAAAGAAATACTTTTACGACTTTTTTACCCCCGACATGAAAGAAGAGTTAAAAGACGCAGCCTTTGAAACTTTTGCCAGGAAAGAGACTTTCAGAAACTTTATTAATCCTAATATTCATAAGAATGGCAATACTGTCATTTTGGAGACAAACGGCACACCGATCGTAGACAATAAAGGAAATCTTTGTGGGTATCGGGGAGCAGACCGAGATATTACCGAGCGAGAGAAGGCAGATGGAGAATTAACACAATTACTATCCTTGCATGCTGCAACACTGGAAGCAACCGCAGACGGTATTCTTGTCGTTGACTCAAAGGGGAAAGTTGTTAGTTATAACCGTAAGTTCCTACAGTTGTGGCGCATTCCCGACAGCTTAGCTGCGTCCAGAGAAGACAAAAAATTACTTGCCTATGTGCTGGATCAACTAACGGACCCTGAAGGTTTTCTGGCCGAGGTAAAAAGGCTCTATACCAATCCCCAAGAGCAATCGTTTGACCTCTTGAATTTCAAGGATGGCAGGGTATTTGAGAGGTTCTCCCACCCCCAAAGGATCGACAAAAGCATTATAGGCAGGGTATGGAGTTTTCGTGATGTCACCGGGCAAAAGAATGCCGAGCTCGCGCTGCAACGCTTGAATGCTAAGCTTAAAGCCTCGGTTGACAAGCTCAGTAATGCAAACCGTGAACTTTCTGATTTTGCTCACATAGCAGCCCACGATTTGAAATCACCACTAAGGGCCATCGGCAGTTTAGCGGGTATTATCTCCGCTGACTATAAGGACAAGATTGATGAACGGGGCAAAGAGTACCTCGGTATGCTTCTGAGCAGAGCGGAACGAATGAGCGAGCACCTAAGTAGTATATTAAAGTATTCCGAAATCTGCATTAGCAAAGCACAAGAGGAAAACGCAGACCTAAACATCGTCGTTACTGAAGCAATCAGCAATGTGGATGTACCTGAGAATATCGAAGTAACAATAGAAAATGAATTACCTACGGTAATCTGTGATAACAATCGCATATTACAGGTATTTCAAAACCTGTTAGACAACGCAGTAAAATATATGGATAAACCACAAGGGCTGATAAAAATAGGCTGCGTCGAAGAGGATGGTTGGTGGAAATTTAATGTTTCAGACAACGGCCCCGGTATTGACCAAAAGTATTTTGAAAAGATTTTCCAAATCTTCCAAACGCTTACCAGACGTGATGAAAGGGAAGCAACGGGCATCGGGCTTTCAGAGGTTAAGAAAATTGTCGAGCTGTATAGCGGCAAAGTATGGGTGGAATCAGAAATAAACAAAGGAAGTACGTTCTTCTTCACATTACCAAAACAAGAAATGGGGGTCAAAAATGATGAACTTCAGACCAATATTGTTGGTTGAGGACGACGACGTAGACGTAATTGCAACTAAAAAAGTTCTTCAAGACCTTAAGGTCACCAGCAAGCTTATACATAAGTCCGATGGCGAAAACGCTTTGGAGTATTTAAGGGACCAAAGCAATCAAAAGCCGTGCGTTATTCTTCTGGATTTGAATATGCCAAAAATGGATGGCTTTGAATTCTTAAAAATTACCAAAGCTGATAATATCTTAAAAAGAATTCCTGTGATGGTCTTAACTACCTCTGCTGTAGACCAAAATATCGTCGAGAGTTTTGACTTGGGTGTCGCCGGTTATATAGTCAAATCCGCTGGATATAAACAATTTGTCGAGGCAATGAGAACCGTTCATATGTACTGGACTTTAAGCCGCTTGCCACATATAGAACAGTAACCACCTCCTTAGCCTAAAGGCACAGAAATACAGATTAGCCCGGCATACCCCCCCCACGGCTCCATCCCAGCCGGGTTTTGTTTCCTCCCTATTATATATGTAGGCTATCCGGCAGGATTAAAACATATTTTTCTACATACTGTGACAGCATTGTGTCACATCTTGCATAAAAAAACGGTATTCTGGCACCAATATGTGACCTTCACGCCCTCAGTCAAGAGATTCTTAGCAATCAATTCATAACCTTTTTCACCTATCCATCGCACCCAACGAATGGTAACTGACAACCGGGCCATTTGGACTTAAAATCAGCATGCTTGAAGCCTGTCTGTGTTGCTTATCGTCCCATAAATTCTCTTGATTTCAGTACGTCATTTAGGTATGATAACTAAGACCATTCAATAATAGTATAAGCGAGGAGTAAAAAGGGGTATGCTCTGCTTTTATTTAGACATTTTCCCCTTTCTCGCTTCGTTTAATAAAACGTAAGAAAAGGTCAGAGAAAACACACTTATTCATATTTAGGAGGATTCGGCCATGAGAACGCTCAAGCTTAATTTTGTAATTATGTGCGTATTAACAGCCTGCCTTGGCACCTTAGTGGTTTCATCAATTGCAGGCGAGCCTTGTGTAGTGCCTGATAACGGCAGTGGGACCGTTACACTACCACCGATGGGTTGTGAATTTACCAGCCCGGACGAAGTATTTGAAATCATCGATGGCCTGCCGCCTGGTACCACAATTGAGCTGGAAGGAATCCTAAAAAACTTTATTTGCTGCTCCGGCTTCTGCCCAGGCTGCTCGCTGCCCATACCCCCGACTGAATGTGAAGCACCCGGTGGTAGTCTGGGTGGTCACGGCCATTGCTTCGAAGCAGCGCTCCAACTGCAGGTCAGTGGCACAGGTGATTTAACTGGCTTTAATCGTACGTTGTGGGTCCCGGTTTTCTGCGAAGTTCATACCGGCCCACGCAATCCGGGCGACCCCGTGCAGACATTTCCGAACATGATGTACCGTCTGCAAGGTGAACTTTTCGGCGACCCGGACTTCTGTACGTTCCGCATCATAGGCGGCACAGATTACGGACTGCCAGGCCCGGGCCAAACTACCCTTACCCAATTACCGAGCGGTGACTTCGCCGTGGACAGCTTCTTCGACATAACTTACCAGATTGAGTTTGAGGGCTGCCCCGGCAGTCAGTTGGAAGGTTATATGGGAACAACCACAGCAACGATACGAATGGAAACTGGTTTCGAACCAGTGTGTGGTCCGACAGAGGATGGAACTGGCTGTGAAGAAGTAGATTGCCCCGTTGAAGGAGATGAATGCCAGCCAACATGTGTGACCTATGATCCGGAAACCGGCTATACCACCGTTATTGAGTGCCAGTGCCGTCACCCCGAGCAATGCCACGTGGACCCTGGTTCGCCCTCAAGCTGTGTGTTACCTGATAACGGCACAGGAACAGCTACTCTGCCGCCTATAGGTTGCGAGTATACGAGTCCCGAAGAATACTTTATGATTTTAGATGGTCTGCCACCCGGGTCGACTATTGAGTTGGATGGTATCTGGAAGGATTTCATTTGCTGCCAGATGGACTGTCCTTTGTGTACGATGCCCCCCCTCCCTCCGGGCCAGTGTGAGACGCCTGGAGGCAGTTTGGGAGGTCATGCCCACTGTTTCAATTCAACGCTGGACCTGACGGTTTCAGGGACAGGTAGCCTCACCGGCTTCAACCGACACCTCTCTGTGCCGGTCTTTGCCGAGGTCCATACGGGACCGAGAACTCCAGGCAACCCGGTTCAGCAGTTCTCCGCTCAGATCTACCATTTGCAGGGTGAACTTTTTGGTGACCCGGACTTCTGTGAATTCCGCATCACGGGCGGTTCAGATTTCGGATTACCGAGCCCGGGCCAAACTACCCTTACTCAATTACCAAGCGGCGACTTCGCCGTGGACAGCTTCTTTGATATAAATTACCAGATAGAGTTCGAGGGCTGCCCAGGCAGCGTCCTGGATGGTTACAAGGGCACAACAACTGCGACAATACGCATGATAACCGGCGGTGATTACACACCACCATCTTGTGTCGGTGGTTGCCCGGACTGTGAGATTTGTTTTGAATCCACAACAACCAATCCCGATGGTACTATCGAAATTTGCTGTAACTGCCTGCCGGACGCCGACCTGAACAAAGACGATATAGTTGATTTTAAAGACTTCGCTATCTTTGCAGTTCAATGGCTGTCAACAAGGTAGTCTATACAAAACATTGTTGGTTATTGTAAATACAAAGGGCTGCAAGTCCTAAAGCTTGCAGCCCTTTTTGTTATCGCATTGTGGCATTGTGATTGCCAATTTGGGCCGGCTGCGTATAATTGCCTCTTACTATGGTAAATAAGCCAAAGATATACACAGTCAGCCAGATTAATTCACTAATCAAAGGTGTTCTGGATAATAACCTGCCAACCCGGCTGACAATCGCCGGCGAGATAACGGATTGGAGACTGCATCATAGCGGGCATTGTTACTTTTCTCTGAAAGATGAGAATTCGATCCTTCCTTCCGTTATGTGGAAGAGCAAATTTAGTGCCGTGAAATTTCAACCGGAAAATGGCCTGGCCGTGCTGGCGACCGGTTCTATCGATGTCTACGTCCCGCACGGCAGGTATCAGCTGATTATTGATAGACTCGTACCCGCCGGCGTCGGTGCCCTGCAGTTGGCCTTTGAGCAGATGGTAAAAAAGCTCCAATCTCAGGGCCTTTTCGATGAAGAACACAAAAAGCCGCTGCCTGCATATCCGATGAGAATTGGAATATTAACCAGCGAATCAGGTGCGGCTATACACGATATTAAAGACAGCATCCATAACCGCTGGCCCTGCACCAAATTGTATCTCTACCCTGTCCCCGTTCAGGGCGAAGGAGCTGCCCAGGAGATTGCATTCGGCCTAAGGGACGTAAACAACCGCAATAAAAAATTGAAACTCGATATCCTGATTGTCGGCAGAGGTGGTGGCTCTTTAGAAGATTTGTGGGCCTTCAACGAAGAAGTACTCGCAAGGGCGATTTTCGACTCCAAAATACCTATTATAAGTGCAGTCGGCCATGAGATTGATACCACCGTTGCCGATTTGGTCGCAGATGCCAGGGCCTCGACCCCCACAAAAGCTGGCGTTGTGGCAGTTCCCGATATGCAGATGGTCTTAGCCGATTTGGAAAACAGCCAGAGCAATCTGTATAGCAATATAGTCTTGTGCCTTCGCTATAGCGAGCAGCAGTTGGATGAAATAGCGGCTAATATTGCAGATGCCATAAAACACTTTCTAACCGAAAGACGCCAGC
>CAYSLN010000095.1:0-8845 GCA_964431825.1 uncultured Pirellulales bacterium
ACTATGAGCTGATGGGTAGTGGGAAGAGAGCATCACACGGAGGTGATCTCCTTCCTGCTCCCTGAAACTTACGGAGGTAAGGGCATAATGTACCGCTGCCCTTGTAAGGCCTGAAAAAGAGAACTTACTTTAGCAGAAGGACAATATTATGATTAAGAAGAAAATAGTATTCGGCTTAACTTTGCTTTCTCTTGCGGTTACGACTGCCCCGGCTTTTGCTGGGCCGACAGTCGATGTAACACGCCAAACTGGCTATTATCAAGGTGATGGTGGTGAACTGACAACCGAGGTAAAAACGCCTTATATCCCCGGCAATCCCGTTGGTACTACATTCCAGACGTTTTGCATGGAATGGGAAGAAGATATTTTTATCCCCGGCACATATGATGCGATGGTCTCAACTGAAGCCATACTCGGAGGTAACAATGACGGTCCAACTGGTCCTACCGGTGGCGACCTTCTCGACCCTAAAACAGCCTGGTTATACACCACGTTCCGCGATGGAACACTCGCTGCTCATGGCTACAAGTACAACGTAGGTCCTGATCGGGTGGAATCAGCTGGAGCCCTCCAATATGCAATCTGGTATATTGAGGACGAGATCATAGATGGAAATACCGCGCCAGATTTGCCGGCAGGTTTGGCAACAGACTTTTACAACGCTGCTTCACTCGCGGTAGCCTCAGGTGGTTGGTCAGGCATAGGTAATGTTCGGGTAATGAACATGTACAAATATGGACATGCAGGAAGTGAAGACCATCTCATACAGGACCAGTTGGTGTTGATACCTGCACCTGGTGCTATTTTGCTGGGTGGAATCGGCGTATGCCTGGTTGGCTGGATGCGAAGACGAAGAACGCTTTAAAACTCTATATTGAAGAATACAGAATCATGAAAAAGTTAGTCACAATTTGGGTGTCAGTAGGGCTGCTATTAGTCATAGCCACCACCGCTACCGCAGGTCCCACCGATTACTTCATCTGGGACGATTATGGTGGAACCCACGCTGACGCCGAGAAAAGCCCTTCGAACGTAGAAGATGACTATATGTGTTGGGCAGCCGCCGCCTCGAACGTCCTGGAATGGACAGGATGGGGCAAAGTTGGTGGTATGACCAACACCGATCAGATGTTCGGTTATTTCCAGGACCATTGGACTAATGAGCCTGGAATGATGAAATTCGGCTGGGAGTGGTGGTTTGACGGAACTAACAACACCCAGGGCTGGTCAGGCTGGTCACAGGTAGATGTTGCAGGTGGCGGATTTTATCCCTCGCTGGACTTTTCCGACTATTACCACCAGGTCTCGAGCACTTCAGCCGCACTTTCTGCAATTGACGACTCTCTACGTGCCGGATACGGCACGACGCTGGGGGTCTACAGGGTCTACGACATCAACAAAATCACTGGACATGCGGTCACTGTCTGGGGATTTAGTTCCGACTCCGATACCCCAAACTACTATACCGGAATTTACTTGACCGACTCCGATGACGACAAGAACAACGGCACCCCGCCCGACATGCTGCAGCATTACGCTGTGGACTATATCAGTGGTATGTGGTACCTGCAGGATTTCTATGGATACGATACCTACTATATCGGGAGTGTGCAGGCTCTGGAAAAGACTCCTGAACTCGGTCTCAGTCACAGTCCTGCACCAGGTGCTATTTTGCTCGGTGGCATTGGTGTGGGCTTAGTCGGCTGGCTTAGAAGAAGGAGAACGTTGTAGGTGATTATATTGACTGAATCAACATTATAGCTGGAAAGGGATAAGTAGGAAGAAAGTATCACACGGAGGTGATCTCCTTCCTGCTTCCCAATTACTTTCTCAGGTAAGGACACTGTGAAAGTGTCGAGAGTAGGAAGAGACTATCGCATGGAGGTGATTTCCTTCCTGCTCCCTGAGAGCTTTCTAAAGCAAGGAGGCTGCGAAAGTGTTAAAAAAACTACTATGTTTTGGCATTGTCACGCTGGTCTTGGGAGCATATTGCATACCTGCCTGTGTGGCTAATATTACTTACTCTGGAAGTCTTTCGGGCAACAGTGTTGTTAGCAAGGGCAACTGGAACAACGCATTCATCAGCTGGACGGTATCAAGAGAAGATGGAGCTCCTTACTGGCACTATGAATACATTCTCAACGTTGGAACAGACCCAGACATCAGCCACCTCATTATCGAAACATCGGATATTTTTGGCAAAAACGATATCCTGAACGCAAGCGATGGCTTCAAGATCGGCACGTTTTCAGCAGAACAGGGTAAGGGTAACAACAGCAATCCCTATATGCCCGACGAGGAGTATGGGATCAAGTTTGAGTTTAAGGGTAAAGCTAAAAGCACTGAGCTTGCGGTCAATTTTGACTCTCCTCGCAGTCCCATCTGGGGAGATTTCTATGCAAAAGGCGGCTCTTTCAACAGCAATTTGCATGGTAATGGACATGGACATGACAACTCGCATGCCGGTGCCGTATGGAATACAGGTTTTACTGTAGCCGACATGGACCCGAGTTCACTGCTTTACCTGCCAAGCAATGGAGACGTGGATAGTCATATTCTCGTGCCTGATACCGAGACTGTTGTTCCGATTACTCATAGCCCTGCACCGGCTGCTATCTTGCTCGGCGGCATGGGCATAGGGCTTGTCGGCTGGCTGCGAAGATGCAGGACACTGTAAATCTGTAAACTGTTAATCTTTCAAGGAGGAAAGGTTAAAGTGAAAAAGTTAATAACGACTTGTACTGTAGCGGTATTAATGCTGACCATCTCCGGAGCAGAGGCAGCTGTCACAATTAGCTTTGTGGAACCGCTCACTGGTGTTGATAATAATAATATGGCATGGGATACTGATGACAACGTGAACGAACTTGGTCACAGCTATTCGCTTTTAGGTGACACAGCTGAGGTCTCGGCCTGGATAAATGGCTCTTCGGTAAATCTCAGTCATCGGATATCCCGAGGACTGGGTGTCTGGGGCAATGAAAAGGATGAAATTGACCGTATAGATGGGATTCATGACCTATATGAGAGTGTCAAAATCACATTCGATATACCACACTTCATACATTATGTAGAGGTTCGGTCGCTGTTCAGTCTGGATACTGACACCAACAAAGAATACGCCGCTATTGACTTTATATACGGTGGCTCGACATTTGCAACGACGATTCTTGCCGGCAATGAACCCCTTATAGGTAGCAACGACGGCGATGCCTTCATGAATTATGCAACCCCTTTCTTGGTTGACGAACTTGCGTTTTATGTGCCAATCCGTACCGACACTGGAGATGAGTACGACTACACAAAAAGTGAATTCGCCGTAGCCAAGGTGGAAGTGACGCCAATTCATTCTCCGGCGCCTGGTGCTATCCTGCTTGGCGGCATCGGCATAACCCTGGTCAGCTGGCTGCGAAGACGCAGGACACTGTAAAATTTGTAAAACATAACTCTTTTAAGGAAAAAAAGGAGGCGAGAAAAATGAAGAAGTTAGTAACAATTTGTATGGTAGTAGGAGTGATTTTGGCTATGAGTAGCACTGCACAGGCCGCTGCGACGTTTAGATTCGACCCAGATGATCTGATCCAACTATACCCAGCTTCGGCAGGGACCAGTGATGTAGAGGGTCAGAACAAGGCAACCCAGCCCAATGCTCGCCGTACACATCAGCCTTGGGGCACTGCGTATGAGACTTTCTACAACCCCGCTGCGCCAAAACCCCAGCCAAATAGTTACAACACCTACATGAACTGGCGTGATGGATTAGGTGCCAATGAAGGTATATCCGCATTCAATATTTGGCTGCTTGACAACCCCAACGCCCGGAGTTGGGGTGAGATGACAGTTTGGGATCCAAGCGGCCCGGCCCCGACAGGCACTGCCGATGCAGATGGGAAATGGGATGTGGAGGTAATTGCAAACCCGTGGGGCCCCGGATGGTTGGTCCAATGGTCGACGGACGACCCGGCTAACTACATCAACACAGCCTCGGACATCGGTGAGTTCAGCTTTGCAGGTACAGCCTATTGGGACAACAATATGAACGGGTACGACGCCAGCGACACGGAAGTCCAGATTGGTGAAGCCGCCCGAATCTGGTTCGGGGCAGTCAACTGGACTGAGTCGGACGGGGCAGGGGGGTGGACATATGATTGGAGCCTTCACTTTGACGACCAAGGCTGGGGCACTCGCACTTCGAACAATGGCCTATGGCTCGCCGGCTTTACCGATGCCGAAGGATATGGCAGTGGTTACGAGGGCGTGCTGAGTATCACGGCTGTTCCGGCTCCAGGTGCGATTTTGTTAGGTAGCATTGGTGCAAGCCTTGTTGGCTGGCTGAGAAGACGCCATGTGTTTTAAGGAGAAAATATAACCTAAAAGGGCATAGATTTTGTCTTGCCACTTTATGATTAGATACACGAAAGGAGTTTGAAACTAAAATAGTTAAAGTTGTTAAGTAACTATTATTACATTGCTTTTCATCACCCTCCTCCTGAGCCAGATTCTGTTTTTTAGAATCTGGCTCTTTTTTACTCTTATAACATCGGGGATATATTAAAAGGATACATTAAAGGGTTTTATTCTGATGCTCTTCTGACATGCTCAAGAAAGACCAATAGCGCAAAGTAACACTAACATCGAGTTAATCAGATTTGCCCGGCGGGAAACCTTCTCTTTTAACCAAGTGGAAGCGATAGATTTCGCCAGTTCCCGACTCCATCCCACCAAACAGAAATGTAATCAACAACAGCCATATCCAGGTTCCTTTCCCTGGTTATGGCTAATGCCATATCGCGAAGCTGTCGCATACAACTTAGTCCCCCAATCCGCCACGCATTGGCACCTATAGCAACCGCCTCCAGCTCTATCTGCTCAGAGCCGGTTTCATCAGCCACCAACAATTCGGCGAGTTTCTCCGCCTGCGGTTTCAACACCTTCTCCCAATGGCACCGGTCCGATTCTTCTTTTGCGGACACATCAGCCAACAAACGCTCGCGATTCTTCCGTTTCCTTTCCCGTTCCGCTTCAGCCTGTGCCAGCCGTTCAGCACGATGCCTACGGCTTGCAGGCAATAGCATCTCCAGCAATCCTATGGCCGGGTCGACTATTACCCATGCCAAAAATGTCGCTCCAAAAGTTCCCATTGCGATTCCCAACAAAAACTGGCTGACTGTATTTGCGCCTATCGTTCCCAGACAACCTGCAAAGCTGCCCAAAAAGGGTGTGATAGTATAGAATGCTATATAGTAACCCGTGCTGGTTAAAGGATGTTCTACTTCTATTTTCTGGACTCTTCTTACACTTCTTAAAATCGCGAACAAATATAAGCTGATCAGCAGAAAAATAAGCAGCACCGAATGACCCGAGAGGGAAAATATAATCCACCAATTGAAACCTGCCTGCCGTAGTGCCGAAACCAAAATATAGCAAACACACGCGATGAACCAGACCGTGCTGGCAAAATGAATTGACTTCAATCCCTTACGTCCAGACATGGGTATGTCCTTCCAAAACCCTCACTACTCTTTAGCCATTTAGACTATCCATGTATAGCTCGGCACAATCTTCTCACATCCCTCTGCCGCGATAGGTCCCCATGCCTGTAGGACCTTGCTGCATAATATAGACCCCGGAAAAGGCCCGCGCAATTGGCCGCAATGCCTCCTCCAGCACCATAGCTGCCGCCGCCAACAAGGTTGGTGGCACATATACTATATCACCTTCCTGCAATAGTACATCTTTACTGGTATCGCCATGAACAATCATGCGCTCAAAGTTCACCTCAAAGATTTTAGGCTTAATATTTTTACTCACCGATGGTCTTATGACCTGGACTCGTTGCTCCAGAGCCATAGGATTAGGCAGTGCTGCCGCAAGAGCCGAAAGCACCGTATCACGCCCGGTATAAAGCTTGGGGCCTGGCACATAGACCTGACCCAATACATAAAACCTTTGGCTTTGGTATGCAACGACACGCACACTGATTGGGTCCTCTCCTGCCAACGTATAGAGCTTTGACGCTTTCTCTTCCAGAATATCCGCAACTTCCTTAGGGGTTTTTCCTGCCACTTCTATCTCCCCCAAGGCCTCAAAGCTTACTTTCCCATCCGGCCGAATTCGTTGATGCTCCAAATGGATCTCCGGAACTTTGGAACATACTATCTCAATTTCATCTGGCGGCTGCAAAATATAATCCTTGGAAGTCACGTCAACCTCGTATGGCTTCAGAAATGCCTCTATATCTTCGGGATTAGACGAGAAGCAGCCTGTTAGGCCAATCATGATTAGTGTTAGCGCCACCGCCTCCATTTTCTCTCTGCAGTTCACAATCATCCTCCCTTCCCTTAAATCGCTGGATTTTCCACTATTTACATGTTATATGTGCTGCTTTACCTGTTCGAAAGCGTATGAAACCAAATTGTAATACACATTGTCTCCGGCGTCAAGTCTCTTCACAAATTTTTTTGGGCAGATATCCGTCATGTTATTATACCGAATTACAGTATTTCTCTCGGGACAATTTTCAAACAGCCGGTCATAAACCAAAGCTGGAAGGAGCTGATGTTGACGATGCAAAAAGCCATTGCGGATTTTAGTTCAGATGGGTAAATTAGGGTCTTTATCAAAGGTTGCAAAACACAGTCAGTTGTGTTTTGCTGTGAAATAGCATTACATCTATATATGAAGACAGCTATTGTAAAAGAATAGTGAAGATACAATGAAAACATCCAGAACAATTTCGGACCTTGAGAAAATAAAAAAAGGCTGCGTTCTGACTATTGGAAATTTTGATGGAGTACATATCGGCCATCAGAAAATCTTGGCCACTGCCAGACAAACTGCAACACAAAGGGCAACTGAACTGCTCGTGATGATTTTTGACCCGCATCCGCTTGTTGTCCTGAGTCCACAAAAAAAACCTAACATTCTGACACCGCTTGCGCTGAAAAAGAATCTACTCGCTGAATTCGGCGCAGACCATCTTTTCGTCGTAAAAAGCACTCGTAAACTTCTGAGTCTTTCCCCGCAGGAATTTGTGGAGAGGTTTTTTGTTAAGAATATTCAGCCCGGCATAATAGTTGAGGGCAGGAATTTTAACTTTGGTTCAGGCCGAACCGGCACCGTCAATGTTCTGCAAAACTTGGGGGCCGAGAAGGGTTTCGAGGTCTCTGTAGTTGATTCCGAAGAGACCAAACTCTCAACAGGCCAGACTGTTACGGTCTCAAGCACGTTAATTCGAGGTCTACTCGAAAACGGCAGTGTAGCCGATGCCGCTGTTGCGTTAGGCAGAACCTACCGGCTAATAGGCAAGATTGTCCCCGGCAAAGGAAAAGGGAAACAATTGGGCTTTCCAACTCTAAATATGGAATCGCCGCAGCAACTTGTCCCCGGTGAAGGGGTCTACGCTGGCTTCGTGCAAATCGGTGATGGCTGCGATCAAGTTTGTGAAATCAAAGAAAAAAAATCTGCTGTTTTTAGCATCGGCAGAACGCAGACCATCGGCACCGAGTATCCTCTGCTGATAGAAGCACATCTCTTAGATGAAAACCCCGGTGATTTAAATAACAAATGGCTTGCTATGGATTTCGTAGAACACCTTCGCAACCAACAAAAATTTGAAACCGAATCAGCGCTTTCCGCCCAAATCGCAAAAGACTGCAAAAAGGCAAAAAAAATACTATCCACAGATTCACCGGAGAAATCATAAAATGTTGTTTATGTTTCTTCACATTGGCCCGGCCTTATTACTCCTCTTGGCATGTGGAATAATCTTCCGGCGTAAGAAAGAACACGGATTCTGGGCCTATTTTCTTTTAGGATGGACGCTTCAAGTTCTGCTTTCGCTACCAGCCGGCATCTGGCAGGCAATCAACCTGTGGCCGCATATTGCATCGAGCATGCCGCTATGGAGACGGCTGTTTATAATACCCTTGGAAGGTTGGTCTTTCAACACAGGAGGGTTTACAATACGCTATGTCTTTGAGGCTACCGTTGAGCCCCTGGAATGGCTCGTCGGTCATAGATCGTCAACAGTGCTAAGCAATATGCCATATTATTGGTTTTTGCTGTTCGTCCAGGGTAGTATCCTGGCAATTCTCTTTGCCTGGCGGTATAAAAGGCATAGAAAATTTAAAGACTGGTCTGTAATTTGTGTTGGCATACTGTTTCTAATAAATTCGCTTGTTAACGTTAAATGGTTCTGGGCTGGAACATAAGTATGTACAAGTAACTTATCCATATAAGGAACACTAATGGAATATGACCTCCCAAGATACTTTGATATTATACACAAGCCAGATCAGGATAAGCCTTGGTTGGAATTTCTTTATAAGGAAGCATCGGACATTCATAAACTCATTGAGTTGAGCAACGATTTAACAAATCTTTCATGTCTCAATGAGCAGAGACAATCATTTTTCTTTAGAGGACAAGCAGATAGTGAATGGTTTTTGCAACCAAAAATTTACAGATTATTAAAGGGAATTAAAAAGGAGTGGATGCTTAGATTAGAGTATGATTCAATCATATATTTTAAACAACACGCACCACTTTTTCTTTCACCTAACTTAATCCCTGAGGACAAAAAAATAGGTGAATGGTTAGCATTAATGCAGCAATATAGTGCTCCAACCCGCATGCTTGATTGGACAACATCTTTCTACGTTGCACTTTACTTTACTGTAACTGATCAACCTTTTGATAAAACAGGGGCGGTTTGGTTCTTCGAAGTCCATAAAGTCTTAGAATATATGAAAAAATACGAGTTATTATCCAAAGAAGAAATGGAAGATATAATTAGAACCTATCCCAAAACCTAATGCTAAGTTGTTTTATGAACCGAATTAAG
>CAYSLN010000096.1:0-8807 GCA_964431825.1 uncultured Pirellulales bacterium
CAGCCAATAAAAGCGAAGCAACCAATGCAAGTGCATACATAATCCCGATTACCGCTTCTCTTGGTATGGCCCTGCCTCTCGGCTTTATTAACGCAAGTAACAGTGCGCCTAATAGCACGGCCACCATCGAGGACAAATAAGATTGAGCAGTACCGTATTCTATACCAAGCCCTATACCCGCAAGAGCACCGAACGCCGCCAATTGATCCAGGACTAAATCGGAAAATATCAACGTCCGCCTGATTATGTGCAGCCCCACGTAAGTATGCAAAATCAATACGACCGCTAAAAGAGCTATCTGTACCGAAAAAAATCTTACTATCTCCGACGACATAATGTCATTCCCCGATTACTACTTGTTCAATAGACCCTTTTTCTCTGCTGCCTGCAAAAGCATATCAACCCAATAATCGACAAGCTCAAAATAATCATCCACTCCCGCAGCGCCACCAACATACAAAGGAACAATAACAGCCTCGGCGTTTGTTCTCGACGCCACCGTCCTTATCTTCTGCTCATCGAAATAATTTGCCGCCAGAATAATCCCTATGTTCCTCTCCCGCATAAGATTAATCAGACCGGTCACATGTCTGGGTGAGGGTGGTATCCCCGGCTTCGGCTCCACCGTACCCGCCTCCTCCAAGCCGAAAAGCTTAACAAAATAAATCCAGTTCTTATGATAGGTCACAATCGGAGTACCTCTCAGCGAAAGCATCTCCCCCATCCAGCCGCCCAGATACTCAATCAACGGCCTCCCCTCGAACTCCTGCCCCTTAAGAAACGATATCAACTTGTCCTGCTCGGCAAGACTGCACAGCGTATCACCGCCAAACATCGCCACAAGCTTGGAGCCGAATAATCGCTCATCTATCTCCTGATTGAATCTTTCAAGATTCTGTAAATATGTCCCCTCTCCCTCAGGGTCGTTCTTAATCAATCCAATGGCTATATTCCGAGCCGCTACCTTCATCTGGATGGGACTGCACGTGAGATGCGGGTTACCATAAATATGAACACCTCCTTCGGCTCTCGACATCGTCTTGGGTTTTTCCAGGAGCTTCATACCGCTGGACGCCGATACATAACCCGGCTGACCGCTTCGAATCTTTCCATTGCCTGAATTATCTACCACAGTTTGGACCCAAAGCTCCAGGTCCAGTCCTGTGGCAACCAATACATCTGCATTCCGCAGGGCCGTAGAAAACGATGGCTTGGGACGAATAAAATGAGCGTCCTGGTCGCCGCGAACAATCGCCTTAACCAAAACACGCTCGCCACCGACATACTCCGCAAAAAAGGCATAATCGGGCAGTGTCGTAACAACATACAGTCTCGCTTTCTGATTGCTTGCCTGCCCGTTGGCACACAATGTGATAGTAATAGTTAATACGACTGCCCCCAATATAATCAGTAACTTTCTCATTTGTAATCATGCTCCTTTCCATCAGTAACGCTCGTGCTTATGCGGACCGGCGGCAAATATGACCTGCAGCCAGATGACGTGTTCAGGATTCTCTATCCCCTTGCCGTCACTGTAATCGTACTCCGCCCGAAACTTCACAAATGGGCTTTGCCACCATGTAACATAAGGACTGACTTGCCACAGATATGGATCATCTCCTGTCACAGCCAGCGGCGAGAGCGACAGCACGCTGGAAATATTCGCGTAGCTCTTGGTCTCAGGTACATACAAGTCACCCCGCACACCGATATCTACCGTACGTGAAACCTTGGTCTGCAGATAGCTGTACAGCCCCCACGCATTAATAGTATCGGCACGTGAACCGTCCGGAGGCAAAAGCTCCTTGTTCAAAAAGTAAGCCTCGCTCCGCCACTCCACATTTCGATAACGCATTTTGTCGGTCGGCTCCCACAAAACAGTCAAATCCGCCCCCAATACAAGCGTCTCTTTACTGCTGTTCCGTTTAGTGCCGCCCGAAATATCCCATTCGTCGTTCCAGCCCAATAGCCCGCTCACGCCCCACTCTAAGTAAGTATCCTTCGACAAATCCCTGTAACTCTTGTAATGAGCAAGAACACTTGGCCTGTTACTCGTGTTACCTCCGAACAAACGATTGTTTGAGCCGTCCGTAACCTGGAACGTCAGCTGCTGCGATGCGTCACCGACAGGTGGCATCATCCAGTCCAGCGATAATCCGCTTTGATTCAGGCCCCCCTCGCCAAAAATCTCTCGCAAAGCCAGCGGAAAATCAACCTGGTCCAGTCCGTGCTTATGCCAGCGGTTCACAACACCGAACTGCTGACGAAACTTACCAAAAGTCAAATTCAACTCTTCCGCAACATTGTGTAAAGTCATGTACGCTTCACCAAGTTCGGTTTCATCTTCGTGAAACTCTACGGCACTCTTAAATCTTGTGTATGGGTCAAGCCACGACTCAATATGAACTCCCAAATTGCGAAATGTGAAATCACTGCTCCTGCCCCTTGCTTTGCCTTTACCTTGTTGTGAGGAGAAGAGAAAATCTCCGGTAACACTAATTTCCGGATTCAATGCCTGCAAACCAAGAGACCCGGATTCGAAAGTTGTCCCTCCCGCCTCCTCCAAAACAACAACCTCCTCCCCGGCTTTGGCCTTCGCCAGCTCCTGAAGCACCGCAAGTTCGTCCTTGCCCTTTTCCACTCCGATTCCGGCGGCAATTTCATTCATCTGTCGCTTTAGAGCACCGATTTCAGCCTCGTGCTTCTTCTGCATCTCAATAATCTGCTGCTGAAGCTCCGAAACCTTCGCGTTTAGCTGTTCAATGCCTTCGCTGTTGGCCCCCGCGAACACGACATCGGCGCAGACTATTACAATAAAAACTATTAAACCAAAAAATATCTTTTGCATTTTTACCTCCATGCGACATCTAATTCTGTCAGAAAATTTCAGATGCTCAAACCGCAAGCATCTTAAAACCGCATATCGGCCTTCTAAAAATCTCTGTTTGGTCAGAGCGCCACCGCTCTATAGGTTTTTAGGAATTGATATTTGGAGGTGCACGTAAGAAAATTGAAGTAAACCACTCAACCTGCTTTACTAACCCCCGTGCAGGCAAAGTCTGGAAACAAGCAAAAACCTTAGTACTGATTAAGACTCCCCCCGCATGTACCTCAGTAGACTTGGAAGCAATCGAATACTGACACGCCATGCATGAACCGCTGCCGGATAGAATCTCTGGCTCGTACTTATCCTGTGCCGATCCGGACTGCAACTCTGTGTGGATTTCAGTGCATGAACAACTCCCCGGGTTATCGAAATGATGGCCGTAGCGCGTCTCAATCAGACCACAGGTATGAGTTATGGGAATGGCAAACGTAACAAACAAATACGCCCCGGCCATCATGGCCCGTGCCGTCTTCTGCCATACAGCCCGTTTTTTCAAAAACCTGAACATATTATTTACATCGGCCCAATCGGCCTTAAAACTATACTAACCTTCACACACAATTCTACAGGCCTTGATTTGTCAGGGCAATAGCAGTTTTAACAAGGCTCTACTTTTTGGCCACAATTCTCACCCCGCATAACCTGACCACCCAGCCAGGTTATGCCGTTTTAGACATTTAATCCACTTCAAGGCCGGCGGTCCTGCGACCTGATTGGCCTTTTTAAAAAAATCATATCTTTTTGCCAAAATTTCCTTTGACTTGGTAACACATATTTCATATTCTTATGCATCGTGTTACGATTATATTATTCTTATGCGCATAACTAAACAACAAATTAAAAGAAAAATAGAACATACAATAAGCATGAGGACCATAAAGCAGCAAAATCCAGCCGCACAACATCCGCTGTTTGGATTCTCTCTCCCCGAGCTGCTGGTAGTCATGACAACCCTCACGACCCTAATGGCCATCCTTCTCCCCTCGTTCGGAAGGGCCCGCGAACAGGCTCGCAGGGCCGCCTGCGCAAGCAACCTGCGACAGTCAGGTCTCGCCCTCAAAATGTATGCTATGGATAACAATGGACGGTACCCGACCGAAGAATTCTGTGGCAATCCCCAATCGACTCTCACCGCTGGCCTTTTCCCACAGTACATGGATAATTGCAACGTATTCTACTGCCCCAGCGCACCAGCAATCGAATCCTACGCACAAAGCGATCAATACGCAGGCCCCGGCGGCGACTCCGTCATCAATACCGATGATAACTGGACACGCTCTTATATTAGCTACAAATACTTCTCCATCACCCGTCGAGATACTCGCATGCCCCTGCCCCTGCGCCTTTCCGACTACCCTCATCTCTTAAAAGACGATTCACCACCCGCACGATGGCTTATGAGCGACTGGGTTCGAAAAGATGTACCCGTCTTCCCCCATATGGAAAACGGCGGCTTCGGTGGCGGCAGAAACGTCCTCTTTGCAGATACAAGTATACAGTTCGTCCGGCACAGGACGCCGGGCGCCTTCTAAAATAAATACTAAATAATGGGAGACAAAAAATGTTACAAACAACCTTCTTAAATCAGTACCAACCGACGCTGACAGACATCAGGCCAAAGACTGGTCTAATGACCTGGCGACAATTGCTCTTCGCAATTGCCGGTGGTATAGCCCTCGCCGGCGTGGGTCAGTTCCTCGGAAGAACGTTCCACCTCGCCTGGCCCGTTCCAATGTCGGGCTCGATAGTCACCGCACTGCCACGCACACTCATCCTGCTGGTGATTCTGCTTCGAATCAACCGGTTCGGCGCATTGACCGTCGCCGCAATAGCCGAAGTGAGCACAAAGCTGGCATTTGGATTCGGTGGCTGGTGGCCGATGTCGCTGGTTGTCCCGCTGTTAGCTGGCGTAGCAGCCGACATAATCTGGCAATACTTACGACATTTGCCATCCCGAAGAACAAGCCTGACATTAACAGGTGGCTCTCTCTGTGCAGCAAGGGTCCTGCTCGCCTTATCCTTTTGGACGATTCTAAGCCGACCAATCGCAGGTGCAACTAGCTACCTGGCCTTAACAATGACAAGCATCATCGTAATTAACATCGTTCTTGGCATGACTGCCGGCTTTATGGTTGCTCAGTCAGTCAAACAAAGCAGAGGTAACGAGTGAAAAAAATAGATAAAAATTCGAATGTAGCTACTTCAGAGTCCTTCGAAGTTCGGCCAATAGGGCATGTGCAATCAGCATATACAAAAACCTCAGATGTGGCCCACACGCACACAGGATGGACTGCCGATACCTCACGAATCCTTCTCCTTCCCAAATACTCCCGCGGACTCGGTGGCCTAAAAGGCTATTCACATATCATCGTCTTGTTCCGGATACATCGGGCAAAAGAATGGAAAATGCCAAAATACCACAACAAACCGCCGCACGTAAAAGTCTTCGCCACAAGAATGCCCGTCCGCCCGAACCGCATCTGCATCTCAACTGTCCGCCTCCTGGACTTCTCCCCCCAAACCGGCGAAATCCTCGTAGAAGGCCTCGATGCACTCGATGGTACACCCGTGCTTGATATCAAGCCCTATATTCCGAACTTCGACAGCTACCCCGATGCCTCCCTGCCGGATTGGGTTAAAGAACACCTGAACAGTCACCACCACGATGGCCACGGACACCACCATCACAGTGACAAAAAGCCGGACAAAATGCTGCTCGAACCGCAATAAACTATATTATTTATAGGCCATATTATTTATAAGAAATTAGGAAAGGGTCATGAAAACAACAAATTTAACTCTGGTGATTTCGTTATTAATCGTATCTGGACTGCCTACCTATACTCGGGCCGCCTCCGTAGAATTCCAATTGCTCACACACCCCGACAATGTGCATTTTCTGCCCCAGCATAAAGCTGAGTACGGCGTATCTGGCGACCATCTCCTTCACACAATCGACGACATATCAGCTAGCACGTACAACCCCGATGGCTGTTTCACCTTCAACTTTACGAACCCCGTGGGAATATCAGAACCCGATTATCCGCCGGGCTACGCCGAGGGAATCCATTCGATGACAGGCTCGTTGACGCTCGAAATAAACCTTCAGTCAGAAGGGACAGTGGAAATCACATCGCTGGCCTTCGATGGTTTCGTCGCTCAGGGAAAATCCATCGCACATCAGCGACTCGTCGAGCCTAACGACCCCGCAGCCGATGGAAACCACGGCCCAATAGATGGAATACCAAACAGCGGAACATATACCAACACCCCCGACGCAAACTGGGCCTTTGAAGCAACCTTCGACTGGTATTACGACACACCCTTCGCAGGCCCAGGCGGCATCGACATGACCTTCGACAACTATCAGTGGACCGGATTCATTATCCCCGTCAGCGAACTAACACCAGCCGGCATGGACACCGTCGAACTCTATGACCCCTTAGGCTACTTCCCCGGCACATCCGAAGATTTCGAGTCATGGCTCCTGAACGAAGTGGCCCCGCAACTCCCGCCGCAGGCTACACTCCTGCTCTTCGCGCAGGCCGAAGCGCACCCCGTCTGGACGAACCCAATGATGGGAATGACAACCGATGGCATCGTCGCAGAAACAATCATAGCCTACACCACCGCCGAATTCGGCCCTAATATAGCCGACCTCGATGGAGACTGGGACGTCGACCTGTCTGATTTTGCTATTCTGGCCGACAATTGGCTCTGGGGAACAACCGCTTCCAACCAGCCGTAAGGACCCACCGGCTTCCTTTCCGGTCCCATACTATTTAAACTTGCCAACCGCCGCCCATCTTGTTATTATCACCATCGGCATCCTTGCGGGCGAAGCCGTATATTGCACTGTTTGGGGCAGAGAGGACTAAAGAAGAAACACCATGCGATGGGCAATACCACCTGCCCCCTTACGCCGATGCCATACAGGCTTTTAAAATGAGATCTTTCAAATCAAAGTGAGAGGGAAAAATATGTTATCCAGACTGCACAGTGTCACAATCGAAGGTATTGAAGGCGTAATCTGCGAAGTCGAAGTAGACGTCGCCCGCGGCGGGTTCGAAAAATCAATCGTCGTCGGCCTCCCCGATACCGCCGTCAAAGAAAGCATCGAAAGAGTCAAAAGCTCCGTCGTCAACTGCGGCTACTCGTTCCCCAAAACCCAGTCGCTCATAAACCTCGCTCCCGCCGATGTCAAAAAGGTCGGTCCCGCCTTCGACCTGCCCATAGCTCTGGGTATACTCATAGGCGAAGGAACAATCCCCGGCTCTTCCGTCAAAAATTTTATTATCATCGGAGAACTGGCCCTCGATGGCAGAGTAAGGCCCGTCAACGGCGTACTCAATATGGCAATGACCGCCGCCGCAAATGGTTTCAGCAAAATGATTGTCCCCCTGGAAAATGCCAGAGAAGCCGCAGTCGTCTCCGACATCGAGGTCTTCGGCGTCGGCTCCCTCACTCAGGCGGTAAGTTTCCTCGCAGGAGAGCTGCCCCTTGAGACAACTATCACCAACGTCGACGAACTCTTTAACGTAGCATCGAACTACGACGTCGACTTCGCAGATGTTAAGGGCCAGGTAAGCGTCAAGCGCGCTCTCACCGTCACCGCCGCTGGCGGACACAATATAACAATGATTGGCCCGCCCGGAGCAGGTAAAACAATGCTGGCCCAAAGACTCGCGACCATCCTCCCGCCCTTAAGCCTCCAGGAATCCCTCGAGACCACCTGTATATACTCCGCCGTAGGACTGCTGGACAAAGATAAAACTCTGTTCGCCACCCGGCCCATCCGAATGCCACACCATTCAGCCAGCGGCCCCGCCCTCGTCGGAGGCGGCACAACACCACGACCAGGAGAACTCTCACTTGCACATTTCGGAATACTGTTCCTCGATGAATTTGTCGAGTTCCCCCGCCACGTCCTCGAGATGATTCGCCAGCCCTTGGAAGATGGCTTCGTCATCGTCTCCCGCGCCAAGAAAACCATCAGGTTCCCCTCCCAGTTTATGCTCGTCTCGGCAATGAATCCCTGCCCCTGCGGCTACTACGGCAGCAATGTCAGAAGATGCAAATGCTCACCAGGCCAGATCGGAAGATACCTCTCGAAAGTCTCCGGCCCATTGGTCGACAGAATCGATATCCACATCGATGTCCCCGCCATAGGCTTCACCAAGCTGCGCTCCGGCTCCAGCCCGCTCAACTCCGCCAAGATAAGAGCCGAAGTCATAAAAGCCAGGGCCATCCAAACCAACCGATTCGGCGACGGCAAAATAATGACCAACGCAAGGATGAACCATAAACAGGTCGAAAAATTCTGCAAACTCGACGACGCCGGCGAAACGATGCTAAAACAGGCGATGCTGGAATTCGGCCTCAGTGCCCGGGCCCACGACAAAATCTGCAAAGTCTCCCGCACAATCGCCGACCTCGCCGGCGAAGAGAATATCGCCCCCGAACACGTCGCTGAAGCCATAAGCTATCGCAAGTTGGACAGGAAATTTTAAACACCACCGGCGGACTAACTACCCCCGTCTGCCTGCTATATATAAACCTTGTCCATCATCCTCGGAAATGGTATGCACTGTCGAATATGTTTCTCCCCCGTAATCCACGCGACCGTCCGCTCGACCCCCAGCCCGAAACCGCCGTGCGGCACCGAGCCGTACTTCCGCAAATCAAGGTACCACTCGTAATCTTCCGTCTTCAAACCCTGCTCGCCAATCCGCGCCACGAGCCGCTCATAATCGTCCTCCCTCACCGACCCGCCGATGATTTCGCCAAAACCCGCCGGCGCAAGCATATCGAAATTCAAAACAACCCTCTCCTCTTCCCTGTCCGTCTTCATATAAAACGCCTTCGCCTGACTCGGATAGTGCGTAACAAAAACAGGCTTGTCATGCATCTGCGAAATAAT
>CAYSLN010000097.1:0-4520 GCA_964431825.1 uncultured Pirellulales bacterium
TTAGTTTACGGAACTGCTGTAAAACTCAGCGAATAGATTGTTTTACAATATAGATTGTCTTATGTTTTTGTATTATCGTGGTTTAGAAGGTAAAACACTTTTGTGTTTTTGTTTTCTTTCTGTGTATTTAATGGGGTGAAGTTGACGCAGAAAGGTGTGATATATATGATTAAACGTTGTAAAAGTTACGTAAAAGATGGGAGAAAGATCGTAAAATTTTGTATTTTAGGAGCCAAATAACATGAAAAGATTAGCATTTTTACTGATATTTTGTATGCCTGTTTGTCTTTCGGCGCAGAAGTTCGAAGGGCTGGCACCGACACCACCGATGGGGTGGAACAGCTGGAATACGTTCGGGACAAACATCGATGAAAAACTAATCAAGGGAATGGCGGAGGTGATGATTGAGAGCGGGATGCAGGAGGCCGGGTACAAATATATTGTGCTCGACGATGCATGGATGGCGAAGGAAAGAGATGCTCAAGGGAATCTTGTGGGCGATGCAAAAAGGTTTCCCAGTGGGATGAAGGCGCTAGGGGATTATCTTCACGAGAAGGGATTCAAGTTCGGTATCTATAACTGCGCGGGGAACAAGACATGCGCGGGTTATCCCGGTGGACGGGGACACGAATATCAGGATGCAAGGACTTATGCTTCGTGGGGCGTGGACTATTTGAAATACGACTGGTGCAACACCGGCAAGGCCAACGCCGAAGAAACTTACAAGACCATGCGGGACGCCTTGCATGCGGCGGGCAGGCCGATTGTATTTAGTCTCTGTGAATGGGGTAACCACAAGCCGTGGGAGTGGGCGAAAGATATTGGACATTTATGGAGGACGACTGGGGACATTACGGACTGCTATGATTGTCACCATGTGTATTCTATGGGATGGAAGGTTATTTTAGAGAGCCAGGTAGGGCTGGAAAAATATGCAGGGCCCGACCATTGGAACGACCCGGATATGTTAGAGGTGGGGAATCCGGGATTGTCACTGACGGAATCTCGTGCGCATTTTAGCCTGTGGTGTATGTTGGCGGCGCCGTTGATGGCAGGTAATGATGTCAGGATTATGTCAGATGAGGTCAGGGATATTCTGACCAATAAAGAGGTGATTGCTATTGACCAGGACCCGCTGGGTAAGCAGGGTTATCAGTTTATGAAGCAGCCAGGGAAAGAAATCTGGGTCAAGGAATTGTCAGACGGCAACTGGGCCGTGTGCTTTCTTAACAGCGGTGATAATACCATGCAAATCAGGGTCAACTGGCAGCACCTGTGGTTTCTTAAAGGCAGTTTCGAGATTCGCGATTTATGGCAGAAAAAGGACATCGGCAAGACCAATAAAGAATTCATTGCTGATATACAACCGCACGATGTGATTATGTTTAAGCTAAGTTCGGTTAAATAGTTTTTCTTTGAAGCCGGGTAAAATAGTAAGTTGTCGAACAAAGCCCGTTTCGCCGTTCTATTCTCCATAGCCAACGGCGTAGAAGAAACCGGCTACGCAGGATAGAACGGCTACACTCGGACACACTGACTTAGCACCAGCGGGATTGTTAGTTAAAAATTCAAGCGGTTACCTTCTAATGGGAAATAAAGAATGTCATTTTTTACTGATATTCCTTGGTGGTATTATATATTAGCTATAATATTAAGCCTCTACCATGGATACCGTGGCTTTATGGTTCAATGGATTATTGCAAATCAACAAAATCAACAATTACCAAAGGAAATAACGCGAAAATGGTCTAAACCTGAAATTATTGTGATAAGATGCATAGAAGATGCAATTTTCCACTTCATATGCTCGATCTCTGGCTTTTTGGTCTTACTCATTTCAATTCATCTTTTAGAAAACTTGGACGAAACCAAATCAGTTTTGCTTATATTCTCTTTCTTGTTTAGTATAATCGGTATCTCGGGACAACTACCCCCATTGATCCAACTAGGGAAACTTCAAAATATAACCTGGAAGTAACTTTTGACACCTAAGCAGAGCGAAATATAAAACTGCTGAAAAAGCTTTGTTTCGCTGTTCTATACTTCATAGCCTCCGGCGTAGAAGAAACCGGCTACTCAAGATAGAATGGCTGTATTAAGCTCCCCTTCTTTGTAGCTAGCTAAGGCGGTCTGGTGAGTCGGAAAAGCATTGACAGAATAGTTCATATCGGATTAAATTTCATAAAAGCAGCCGGGGAATGTTTGGCAGGGATGGAGCTTAGAGAAAATGAAGAAATTTTGGGTAAACGTCATACCGTACGATAAGCAGATAGCCATATCGGCACTCGAAAGCGGAGCCGAGGCGGTGGTA
This sequence comes from uncultured Pirellulales bacterium, assembly GCA_964431825.1. GTDB lineage: Bacteria > Planctomycetota > Phycisphaerae > Sedimentisphaerales > Anaerobacaceae > CAYSLN01. The sequence goes on from CAYSLN010000097.1 coordinate 2,312, forward strand.
CTGCCCGATGGAGATACGGAGAAGGTGCGCCAATTCGGCAAAATCAAGACGGTCGCGAAGGACGGCGACATTCGGCCCGGCGTTGATGTGGAATTTATAGATATAGCGAGCAAGGCTGACGAGGAGAAGGCCGCGGCTGTGCCGGGAGAAAAAATCGTAGTCTTGCGGATGCTCGACTGGACGATAATCCCAATCGAGAACCTGTTAGCAAAGCGCGGCAAGAATATTATGGTACAGGTCGAGAACAACGAACAGGCCAAACTTATGGTCGAGATTCTCGAAAAAGGGGTCGACGGCGTTGTGCTCAAGACAACAGATGTAAACGAGGTCAAGAAAACCGCCGAGGTCATGCAGGGCATAAGCGAAAAGGTCACGTTAGTCGAAGCCACCATCACAGTAACGAAGCAGCTTGGGATGGGCGACAGGGCTTGCCTCGATACGTGTACGCAGATGACGCTCGGGGAAGGGATACTTGTCGGTAATACAGCCTCTGGATTTTTCCTTGTTCATTCGGAGTCGATTGACAATCCTTATGTAGCTTCCCGCCCTTTCCGCGTTAATGCGGGGGCCATGCACGCATACACGTTGGCGCCGGGGGGCAAGACCAAATATCTGGCGGACCTAAAGGCCGGGGACGAGGTGCTGTTAGTAGATTTCAAGGGTAAGAGCCAGGTTGCATATCTGGGCAGGAACAAGATTGAAAGAAGACCCATGATGCTTGTCGAAGCCGAGGCCGGTGGGCAGCCTGTGAGTTTAGTTTTGCAAAACGCAGAGACGATTCGATTAGTCAGTCCAGAGGGCAAGGCGATTTCTATCACCAGTCTAAAGACAGGCGATAAGGTATTGGCTCACATTGAAAGTGCAGGGAGACACTTCGGGATGCAGGTCGATGAGACTCTTACAGAAAGGTAGACGGATGGTCTGGCCATACTATGCTCTTAGTTTAATCTCAGCCACTTTTTTAGGGACAGTAATCGGCTTAGAGAGGCAACTTAGTGGTAAAGCCGCGGGCATGCGGACAAACGTGCTGATATGTCTTGGCGCCGCGGTGTTTACAATTATTTCCAAAAAGATGTCGGGCGGGTATGATGATTCAGTAACGAGAATAGCGGCACAAATTGTTACCGGGGTGGGTTTTTTGGGTGCCGGCGCAATCATACAGGACAGGGGCGGTATACACGGCTTAACGACAGCCGCGACAATCTGGCTCGTTTCAAGTATCGGCATGGCTTGCGGAGCGGAATTTTACAAACTGGCGGTTATAACTACTGTCATCGCTGTTGTGGTGCTGATAGGACTTGCAAGACTTACTAAAGTCCTTGAACCTCATAAAGAAAAAGACAAGCAGGAACACAAGAAAAGCCATTGAAAGGCGAAAGGAGTTCAAAATGAACAGGGGATGGTGTGCTTTGGTGGTATTGCTGGTCGTAGTGTCAGGTAACATCTACGGGGCAGAAGATGTAAACGTTGTCGCTGGAGGGGCAAAGGTAGAGAAACTTGCCGGCGACTTTAAGTTTACGGAAGGGCCAGCGGCTGACGTCGAAGGGAACATCTACTTTACGGACATTCCAAATAACAAAATTCACAAGTGGTCACTGGACGGCAAGCTGACGACCTTTCACGAGAATTCAGAAGGAGCAAACGGACTTTTCTTCGATAAGGACGGCAACATCGTAGCCTGTGAAGGTAGCGGGCGCAAATTAGTTTCAATCGACCCAAACGGCAAAGTGACAGTATTGGCTGATAAATACGATGGCAAACGCTTCAACAGTCTTAACGACTTATGGATGGCCCCGAATGGTGGTGTTTATTTTACCGACCCTCGCTATGGGCGAAACAGAGAAGATATGGAGCAGGACGGCGAACATGTATATTATCTATCGCCCAAGAGCAAAAATGCTATCCGTGTCATCGACGATATGGTAAAGCCCAACGGCTTAATAGGGACAAAAGACGGTAAAACGTTGTACGTGGCAGATGCCGGCGGGAGAAAGACCTTTGTCTATACTGTCAATGACGATGGAACACTGACGAATAAAAAGCTCTTTGCATCAGAAGGCTCGGACGGGATGACCATAGATAACGAGGGTAACATTTACCTGACGACAAATGTGGTGGCGGTTTATAACAAAGAGGGTGAAAGGATTGAAACCATAAAGGTGCCTGAGAGCCCTTCCAATGTGTGCTTTGGCGGCAAGGACAAACAGAC
>CAYSLN010000097.1:4620-8670 GCA_964431825.1 uncultured Pirellulales bacterium
GAGAGAAAGTTATATTTGACTTGACAAAGTATCTATGGTTAACTATTAAAGCTGTTTTTACTGCTAAAGTACAAATTGAAGGAGAAGGTTTTAGATTAAGTATTTGCAGTAAAAGTCTTTACAACAATAGAGAAAAGAACAGTCTCTATTATTTCAAAAGCATGTATTATGGCATAAGCCGTTTTATAACAGGATGTTAGAAAGAAGCAACTATATAAGTTAGTGCTTTTTTAAAACTGAGTGGAGTAATTGACAATGTTACCAGTGAAAAAAATCAGTAAGAGCAGAACACGCACTCGTCGCAGCCATCATCGATTGAAGGCTGTAAACTATTCAGTATGCAAACAATGTGGCCAATCCAAGCTGCCTCATGCAGCGTGTGGTAATTGCGGCTACGTCAACCCGGACATCACTTTGAAGCTTAGCAAGGAAGAAAAAAGCTAAAAATGCGAATAGCAGTTGACGCAATGGGAGGCGATAATGCACCGGATGAAATTATCGCTGGTGCGTTGGAGTCAATAGAGCTGCTCGATAAGAGCGACGAGTTGATACTCGTTGGGCCACAACAGACAGTAGAGTCACTATTGTCTTCCCATGGCTATCGTGGAAGTACTGTTAGTGTGGTCGATGCTCCTGATGTTATTGACATGAACGATGCACCAATCGAGAGTCTGCGCAGAAAGCCCAAAAGCTCAATCGCAATTGTTTCCAAACTGGCCAAAAGGGACCAAGCCGATGCGGTTATTTCAGCAGGTAACACAGGAGCCTGTGTTGCGGCTTTTCAGATGAGGATGAGGAACCTGCCTGGTGTTAACCGGCCTGGGATAGCCGTGGTGTTTCCCACAATCGATGGGCCTGTGACTATATGTGATGTGGGGGCGAACATCGCCTGCAAGCCGATAAATCTTTATCAATATGGTGTAATGGCCCGCATTTACTCGATGCATCTGCTGGGCATAAAGAACCCGAGGGTCGGTCTTATGAGCATCGGCCAGGAGGACGCGAAGGGTAATGAGGTTGTTAAGAAAGCACGTGACCTGATGAAGTCAGATTCTAATATGAGTTTTGTCGGTAATATAGAGGGAAGAGGTATTTTCGAGGGTGTTTGTGATGTTGCGGTTTGCGAGGGTTTTGTAGGCAATGTAGTTTTAAAGCTGACCGAAGGTCTTGTTGACGGTTTATTCAGGGCTATTAAACACGAACTTATGCAGGAGAAGCTACGCCTTGCTATGAAATTTAAACCTATTATAAGCAGAATCTACAGGAAATATGACTATAATGAATATGGTGGGGCGCTTTTACTGGGCGTTAACGGCACGGCGTTAATCTGTCACGGCGCGAGCAAAAGCAGAACCATAAAAAATGCCATCCTGGCTTCCAAGAAATACCACACCCAGAAAATAAACGACAAGATAATAGAATATCTGTCAAAAGCTTGCGTGAGGACAGAGGATGCATAAAAAAAATGACGAGCGCCCCCCCACTTACCGCGCGGTCATCACCGGTACCGGCTCATTTGCACCGGAGAAAATATTAACAAACGATGACTTAGCAAAAATAGTGGATACCTCAGACGAGTGGATTACGACTCGTACCGGTATCAAGACCAGGCACATTACGAATGACGATGAGACAACTGCATTTTTGGCTATCGAAGCATCCAAAAGGGCCTTGGCCAGCGCAAAACTCGATGCCAAAGAGGTCGAACTTATTATCGTGGCCACTATTACGCCGGAGATGGTTTTTCCTTCGACGGCCAGTTTCGTTCAGCGTGCACTAAAAGCCAAGAAGGCAACCGCATTCGACTTATCCGCTGCCTGCGGGGGGTTTGTATTCAGCATGTCTATTGTGCAGCAATTTATAGAAAGCGGACGATACAAAAACGCCCTTGTAATAGGCGCTGAAACCCTGACTAAAATCACCGACTGGACGGACCGGACGAGCTGTATTCTTTTTGGTGACGGTGCCGGGGCGGTATTGCTTGAACAAAGTTCCGACGGACGCAAGGGTATCATATACAGCACTATGGGTTCCGATGGAGACCGCTGGGAGGCATTGAACTGTAAGGCATATGGGTCTCGTTATCCATCGTCTAAGAAGTTAGACGACCCGAAGAAAATCTGTATGCAAATTAAGGGCAGAGAAGTCTATCAGCAGGCTATCAGGCGCATCGTCGAAACTGTTAACAAATGTCTGAAAAAATGCAATTTGACGGTCGATGACACTGCGATGTTCATTTCGCACCAGATGAACGCGAGGATTATTGAATCTGCGATGAAGCGGTTAAAAGTACCCAAGGAGAAGGCCTTTGTAAATATTGACGAATACGGTAACACCTCAGCAGCTTCGGTGCCGATCGCCTTTGATGATTGTGTCAGGGCAGGGAAAATCAAACGAGGAGATATTGTTATTCTGGTCGCTTTTGGTGCCGGGCTGACCTGGGGAGCAAATGTCGTTGAGTTCTGATTACGTAAGAAGTATCTTGTGAAACGCAAAGTGGTATAAGGAATACCAAATACAGGATGCCAATTATGAAAAACGCTTTTATATTTCCGGGACAGGGTGCTCAGGTCGTGGGAATGGGAGCAGACATCGCCAAGTCTTTTCCTGCCGCGGCAGAAATTTTCGAGAAGGCCAATAATATCCTCGGGTTCGATTTGAGGGGGATTTGCTTCGACGGTCCGGCCGAGCAGCTAAACAGCACGACAATTTCACAGCCTGCGATTTTTGTGACTTCCGCTGCCATTTTGGAGGTTCTCAAAACAAATGCCGCAACCAGCGCTATAAGTGTAGACGTAACAGCGGGTCTTAGTTTGGGCGAACATACCGCCCTTTATGCAGCAGGCGTAGTTAGTTTCGAGGATGCACTTATTCTCGTTCAGAAACGTGGCCAGGCTATGCAGGCAGCGGCCGATGCCACTGAAGGTGGGATGGTTAGTATCATAGGCCTTGATGAAGCAAGAGTTGATCAGCTCTGCTTAGAAGCAGGCGATGACGAACTTTTGGTGCCCGTCAATTTTAACTGTCCCGGACAAATCGTAGTAAGTGGCAGCAAAGTGGCCTGCCGACGAGCAAAGAGTTTAGCACCAAAATACGGCGCTATAAAAGCGGTGCGATTAGAAGTGGCCGGCGCCTTTCATACGGAAATGATGTCCAGCGCAGCAGAGGAGCTTAAGCAAGCCCTATCAAATTGTACGATTACGGACCCTTCCGGCATTAAAATTATTGCCAATATTGATGCCGAGTATTACAAAGATGCCAAGGAAATCGCAGAAGGACTAACAAGGCAATTAACTAATGCCATTTACTGGCAAGATTCTATGGAAAGGCTTTTAGCTGACGGTATTCAGAGGTTTTACGAGATTGGACCCGGCAGAGTCCTTACGGGACTTATGCGAAGAATCAACAGAAAAACAGAGGTTATTAACATAAGCAGTGTGCAATCAATCCATGATTTGTTGGAAAAAACCCCCGTCTGAAACACAAGGCTAAAAACGTGATATAGGGAGATTAGTAAAATGTCTGAAAAAAGGCTGGCTGTGGTGACAGGAGCCGCCAGAGGTATAGGCCGGGCGATTGTTCTTGAACTGCTCAGGCAGGGGCGGGTTGTTGCAGGGCTGGATATGAATGCCGAGCAGCTTAGCGAACTTGAGGGTATCGTAAAAAAGGCCGGGTTTACGGTCGTAACCAAGTGTGTGGACATAACCAATACGGATGAATTTACGAAAGTACTGGAGTCGCTTGCTGATGAATACGGCGGGATAGGAATTTTAGTGAACAATGCCGGCATTACCCGTGACAACCTTCTTCTCAGAATGACTAACGAGGAGTTTGACAAGGTATTGGAAGTCAACCTGCGTGCGGCTTTTGTGGCGATGCGCGTCGTCGCAAGGTCTATGGTAAGAAATAAATTCGGAAGAATTATAAACATCAGTTCTGTTTCTGGCGTTATGGGCAATGCGGGACAAACGAATTACTCAGCGAGTAAAGCAGGGCTTATTGGTATGACAAAAACCGTGGCACGTGAGCTGGCCAAAAAGAATATTACCG
>CAYSLN010000098.1:0-8626 GCA_964431825.1 uncultured Pirellulales bacterium
TCCTCCTGCATGGAAAGAAAAACACACTCGGCATCTATGCCCTCGGCGGCGACCTTGATCTTTCAAAAGTCCTCATTGATGATAATGAAGGGTTTGGAAAAGGAGAGAACCCGCCCCTCAGCCTTGTCGCCCAGTGGAAAGGCCCTGACCAGATTTCCTGCCTCGTCTCGGAAAAATCTCATTTTCTGACCGATGACCCGAACACCCCTCACCGTCGAAAGGAAATTGTCGTTCTTGACCCAAATGGCAATCTAAAACAAATTTTGAGTAAAGACTGGCCCGACGAACTTCTCGATTTTTGAACAATAACAGCGATGGCTACAAGTCCCACGCTTTTACGAAGGCCCTGAAGCTTCGGTCATAAGTTTTTTCGACTTTATTGGGGAAACAACAGGCAGGCAGTTCTTTCATGGCCAAATGGTAGCTTATACACTCACAGCACATTCCCTTCTTGTTACATCCGGGATATGAGCAGTTACAATGTTTCAGATTTAGTTCTTTTTGGCACTCCATGTTCGGATGTCTCCTCGTAAAACATAAACTACTGATTGCACAGATTCTACTTCATAGTTGTGAGTTTGTAAAGGCTGATGCTCAACGGCGGAACACTTAAGCTGTTCGAGACACCCGTAACCTGCTTTTCTTTAATCACCACATTGGGTTCTTTGCCGGGCTCATTGTAAGCCATAGGATCTGAATGTGCAATCAGCCAGAGCTTACCTGTTCCGGTAAGTTGTGCGCCTGTTAGGTCCATTGCGAGCTCTTGTTTAAGCTCGGTAGGATTCACTATACCGATTGTTAAAGCCTTGCGGTCCTGGGTCCAGGCGGCCGCTATGTCAAGCCCCACAGTATCACCCGTGATAGTGACAGGAAGAGTTCCAAAGTGCTTGCGATAGAGTTTCAAAACCAGACCCGTTGTCTCGAAAGCTGCAGTGGTCTTGCTGGTTTTGATGCAGCCGATGACGTTGACCGTCTGGGCATAATTAGCCAGGAATACTATATCAGAATTACGAAAGTATTCGTGTAGGCCCTTGGCGATTCCCAGACCGTCTTTGTGGAAATACCGGGTTCCTAATTCGCCAAACACATAGGGGCCGTACCAGTAGTTCCATTCGGTCATGGCGATCCGGATATCTTTTCCTTTCAGCGCATCTAATCTTTGACGGAGTTGCTGGTGAAATTGGACCTTATTTTTGATATTGCCCGCGATTTGGCTGATGTGCTCGACCGTGTTCGGTCTCTCCTGATTATAGAAGTGCTCCGCGATAAGTTCAATATGATTCGAGCAGTTCTTCAGCAGGCCTTCGCTCCAGGAGCCGGCATTTCCGGATGCGATCGGGACGATGTCCGGGTCCACCTCTCGCATCTTGTCCACCACCCAGTTGTGTTTTTGGACATAATGCTCTAGGCTCATATGGCCAAGCTGCCAATTGCCGAACATTTCATTTCCGACACACCAGTAGCGAACGTCGAACGGTTTCGCCTGACCATTTTTAGCCCGTAAAGCCCCCATCAGTGTGTTGGTTGATCCGTTGGAGTATTCCAGTTGAGCAGCGGCGGAGTAGGCATCTCCGAAACCTGTGTTCACAGTCACTAAAGGCTCTGTCTTTAGCAGACGACAGAAGCGAATAAACTCGTGAAAGCCGAAATCGTTATGCTCAACACCCGTCCAGGCAGGATTTTTACGGGGCGGCCGAAGGTCACGATCGCCGATGCCGTCGCGCCAGTCATAGCCGCTGACAAAGTTCCCGCCCGGCCAGCGATACATTGGAGCATTGAGTTCTTTCAGCAGCTCCATAGTATCGGCTCGCATGCCCTCGATATTGTCCGCCGGCATCAGGGAGATTGTGCCCACATAGCATGCCCCCTTGGCTACCTTGATTTCCAGCTTGCCGCTTGTTGTTTCGGCACCGGCGGTAAACCGGAAGGGATGCTTGGCGTATTTGTTCGCCCCGGCCCGAAACTGGGCCGAATCTTGCTCGGTCGGTTCGTCACCCCAGAGAAGTGATACCGTCACATCCGCACTTTGCTTTTGGCCTTTGAGATAGATATAACCGACGTACTGCTTGTTTCTCATTAATCCTAAGTCGAGTTGTCGGATTCCACTATTGGGCTGAATGAGCGGTGTGTGTTCGCCGACAAAAGAATCTTCTTTCACCATAGTCACCGAATCGGAAGCACCTGTGATTTGCCAGGGTGAGGCGCCTACTATCGCATACGAATTGTCTTTGGAAACGCCGCGGGTAGCGCGATATGGGTCGTAGTTCTCGGTGATGGGAAAGTAGAATTTGCGGTCTTCTAACATCTCAGCCCAAATACCGCCATAGATACACCGGCCAAGGTGTTCTATAAACTGCCCGTAGATGAACTTGGAAATTGGCTCTTTGGTCTGACTTGTGTCGATTTGTATAGCTGGTTTTGCACTTGCAGTGGTATTTGTATTTATAGTAGAAAGTAATTCAAGCTTCAGATCATCATACCAGGCTTTTCCTCTGGACTGTCCCCAGCCTCCAAGCAGGCAGTTGATTTCCACGCCTGCGTGCTCGCCTGAATCGAACACAAGCTCTACACGTGTCCAGTCCTTTGTTCCAGTCACCGCCGGAGTTTGTGAAGGCTGTATATTGTGCAGATTAAAAAGTGCGCCTCTGCCGGAACCGGCCTGCAGATTTTCTGTCTTTATCCACCCGCTTAATCTGTATTGTGAGTCAGGTTTAATAACTGCAGACGTTAGCCAGCCGAGGTCGCCGCCGCTCTCTGATGAAAGCATGACACAGCGTTTGCCTGTTCGGCCGCCCTCAACGTATTTGAATTCACCCCGCCCGCCGTATGTTTGTGCTTCCCAGCCTGTCGGTTTATTATTATCACCTTGCTCGAATGACGGATTGCGTATTTGTCCCGCTGGCGTTAGGTGTTGCGCTGCCGATTCATCTCGCGCAAGCCAGACTGCCATCTCTCCGGCGCCGCGATGTGCCCAGGCATAATAGGGGATTGCAACAAGTTCTTGTTCTTTCTTTGAGACGGTTTTCGTCTTCTCGTCGAGGCTCATCGAGACAGCCTTTGCCCGAACAACTGTCACACCATCAAACATATCACCACGGTGTTCGGCCATAAGCTTCGTGTTATCAGGTATAACGAGGTTTAGAACGTGACCGTTATTGTCTGGCCATTCGGCACAATACACAATTGGACCTCGCTCTAAAGCTACTCTTGAAACATCTGCCTTGACTTTGTCATGAGCCAGTACTCGCCGCACCGGCATAGGCAGATTTAGTTCAATTACATCACCCTTTTTCCACTTACGGTCAATGCAGGCATACCCATCTTTAATATCCGCTGTGACTTTTCTGCCGTTAACTGTCAACTTTACCTCTTCACTGCTGCTGTTGGCATATCGATACAAATCGCTCGGCACAGGTTGATTCTGCGCCCAGCCGGGAATGCGAACCGCAATCGTAAACTTCGTCGAGCGCTCCGGCTCTATCGTCATTTCAACCTTACCATCCCACGGATACTGGGTTTCTTGGACAATACGCACTTTGTTCTTTCCTATCTCGACAGAGCTGGTACTGGCTGTGTATAGATTGACATACAATGTATCATCTGTCCGAGCGTAAACGTACCCAGGCACCGAGGCAATAAGCCGAATTATATTGCCGGGACAGCACGCACACGAAAACCATTCGCTCCGATTATGATTACCGTGAGATTCGAGCGGATTCGGATAGAAGAATTTGTTCCCCTCTAGCGACACACCGCTGATAAGACCGTTGTAAAGTGTCCTTTCGAGCACATCGATGTATTTTGATTCACCGGTGGCCATGAACATCCTGTGGTTCCACATTACGTTTCCGATAGCGGCACAAGTCTCGCAGTAGGCTGTGGCATTGGGCAGTTGGTAATCTACGCCGAAGGCCTCTCCGCCGCTGGTCGCGCCGACACCGCCCGTGATGTAAAACTTCTTTTGAACAACGTCTTCCCATATTCGCTTGACCGCATTGAGGTATTGCTCGTCGCCGGTTAACGCGGCGATATCGGCCATGCCGCAGTACATATACGTGGCCCGCACAGCGTGTCCTACTGCTTCACTCTGCTCAACAGGCTTCTTGTGAGACTGATTATATGGCTCGCCGCCGGGCCCGCGTGTGTCGAGGTAGAACTTTGCCAGGTTCAGGTACTTTTCGTTTCCTGTAACCCTGTATAGCTTCACCAGCCCCATCTCGATAACCTGATGTCCCGGCCAGTTTTCATTCTTGCCCGGCCCGAACACCGTATCCAGAAAGTCGGCATTCTTAATAGCCACATCCAGCAGTGTGCGCTTATCCGTAGCCTGATAATGCGCGACCGCCGCCTCATAAAGATGTCCCATGTTGTATAGCTCGTGACTGCCGGACAGTCTTTCCCATCTCTGATTGCCAAACCAGTTTCGCAGCCGATTAGAATTGTTGGTGCGGGCGGTGTAGAGATAACCATCCTCCTCTTGGGCGGCAGCGATCTTGACAATGAGATCATCCAAATACTTCTCGAGCTTCGGGTCCGCGTAGGTGCTCAGTGAATATGCGGCGCCTTCGAGAATCTTGTATGGGTCGGTATCGTCGAACGGAAAGTCCCCACGGTGCTCACCGTCCATTAACCCACCCGCTATGGCGAAATTGTCGATTCGGCCGGTCTCTTCACATTTCCTGAATGCGTAGGGAATGGACACCTTTCGGTTGGTATTGATACGCGGAGCCCAGAATTCGTCCTTTACTTCAACGTCAGTAAAAGATACGGGTTGAATGGGGTAATCGTTGGTCTTATGTTTTGATATCGTCTTTAGATTCTGCTCTGAGATTTTACTGCTTGACTCGGCATCGTAGCCTTGAAGACCAAGTATCACGCAAATACCAAGTGCCGTTACTAATCTTTGTACCAATCCTTTGTTCATGAGAACCCATCCCTTTCCGCCCCATTTTCTACTCAGATCAGCCTCGTCCTACTCATGGCGGTAGACTTCCCAGCCCATATAAACATCGAGAGCTTCGGCAATCGCATCGGCCTTTTGAGACCTGCTGACTGCTACATGATGCTCGAAGCCCAACAAGCAGATGTATTGCATGAGAGACTGGAGGTTTTCAATTTTCATCACGCCGTAGCCGCCGAAGGTATCAAGTTTGTCGTTCGTAAAATCACCTTCACCGACGTAGGTGCTGATGATACCAGAGGCATCGTCAGTGGTTGTTCTGCAGAATGTTGCTTTACCCGCCGCTATCCGGCCTACGATAGTCCCGTATGTGTTCTCTTTTCCTACTGAGCCGGCAATAATTTCCTGATAGTCCATCTTCGAGCCCTTGAAGAATGACTTTGGCAGGTTACTGCAGTGGAACAGCACAGCTTTATCAGGGTCGTCGCCGTAATTATTGTTCCAGTCCAGAATAGCACTTGGTGTGCCTCCGGCCAATTGAAGAATGTACATCCCCAACAGACCCGTAATGTCAACTTCACACGCGCTCGGTACCAGCGATTCGCTCATCATGCTCATAAGTGCACAGGGAACTATTCCGAAAAATTCCTCCAGAGAAGTCCAGCACTGAATTGCAGTTCCGTCAAGTTCGTTATCTTTAATCCACCGGTCTACCACATAACCGAACTTCGCCATCTTCAGAAGCTTGTCACCAGGTATCAGTCTGGTCGAAGTGTATTTCTTGATAGCGTCTAATTTTCGCTTAACACCTCTGTCTTTGTTGGTGAGCAGGTCAACTTTTCCAAGGATTTCTGATAAATCTATCGTTTCCACCGAGATGCCTGAAAGCTCAAGGATTTTTTCGCTGTAACGGACGGTATTAAATGCACCGGTGCGAGCCCCGATAGCACCAAACCTCGCATTTGTTAACCCCTTGATAATGCTACACACCGAGGCGAAGTCATCCAGTTCTTTCTTGAACTCAGGTGAGGCTACTTTTACTGTGTGTGATTGTGTCAGAGTATATGGGATACCCGCTTGCCTGAGATTGTTGCAGGCACTGATTTTTCCACAGAAAGAGTCACGTCTGTTTGCTATATCCATTTTCCCCGACGTATCCGGCTCTGCCTGAATCAAAATCGGTACACCAAGTCCGGAACGCTTGATAGTCTCGGCAACTCCTTTCTCATCACCGAAGTTCGGCAGCGTCACAATTATGCCGTCTATCTTTTGAGCGTTTTTAGAAAATAGCTCCGCACATTTCTTGGCGTCCTCGAAAGTTTCAACTGCCCCGTATTTTGTCTCTTGCATCGACAGGGCCACTGTGTTGAAACCACTTTTCCTGAGAACTTCAAGAATGTTTTTGCGTCCTTGCTTGGCTAACATGTCCGGGAAAAATCCACGGTTACCGACTATAACACCAAAAGTCAACTTACTCATTTAACAGCCCCTTCATCCTGCCCCATGCAGGTGTCATTTCCATTTCAAACAAGCCCGTTTTTAAGCATATGATATATTTCGTTTACACGAATATCTTTTTTGAATTCGGAAACCGTAGTGTTTTTATCTATCATCAGGTATTCAATGTCGGCCATTTCCGCAAAATCCTCCATATGCTCTGCGTTCAGCGCCATGCTGAATCCGGTGTGATGGGCACCGCCGCCAAGAATCCATGCCGCTGCGGCCGTTTTGAGATTCGGTGCAGGCTGCCAGACAACCCGTGCAACCGGCAGCTTCGGCAAATCAGCATCTGGCTTAACAACCTTACAGGGATTGATAAGCATTCTGAATCGATTACCCATATCCATGACCGAAACATTGACACCGTTGCCCTGTGGAACGTTAAACACAAGTCTTGGCGGATCTGCTTTTCCGCCGATACCTAACGGATGTACTTCAAGAGACGCTTTGCCGCTTGCAATCGAAGGGCAAACCTCGAGCATATGGGCTCCGAGCACCTTCATGCCCTTGGGATTAAGGTGATAGGTATAATCTTCCATAAAAGACGTTCCACCTGTTAAGCCGCTTGCCATAACTTTCATCGCACGAACCAGTGCGGCGGTTTTCCAGTCACCTTCCGCGCCGAAACCATATCCATCCGCCATCAATCGCTGTACCGGAAGACCCGGCAGTTGAATCAGTCCGTGTAAGTCCTCGAACGTGGTAGTAAAGGCCTTGAAGCCGCCCTTTTCAAGGAATGTTCTCATGCCGACTTCAATCTGGGCAGAGGTGCGAACCGCTTCAAGCCCGGCTGCGGTAAGCTTAACCTTGTAGGCCTTTTTATATTGATTTACCATCGACTTGATTTGCTTATCATCAACCTTGTTAACAACCGTCACAAGGTCACCGACTCCGTAACCGTTGACCGAATAGCCGAATTTTTTCTGGGCTTCGACTTTGTCGCCTTCGGTGACCGCAACCTCACGCATGTTATCACCGAAACGGGCCACCTTCATACCCTGCCAGTCATTCCACGCACACGCTGCGCGCATCCAGATATCCAGCTTCTCCAGAACTTCCTGGTCTTGCCAGTGTCCGACGATAACCTTGCGGTTTTTCCGCATTCGACTGCAGATAAATCCGAACTCTCTGCCTCCATGAGCCGATTGATTCAGGTTCATAAAGTCCATATCAATGCTCTTCCACGGAATATCCCGATTGAACTGGGTGTGCAGGTGGACAAACGGCTTTTTGAGAATGCTAAGTCCTGCGATCCACATCTTCGCGGGACTGAACGTGTGCATCCAGGTAATCAGACCGACACACTTTGGAGATGTATTGGCTTTCACACAAATAGCGGTAATTTTATCCGGTGTCGTAACAACGGGTTTAAATACCACCTTGCATGGAATCTTAGCTGAACGGTCCAGAGACTCAGCAATTTTCTTTGAGTCCGCATCAACCTGCTTCAGCGTTTCCTTGCCATACAGATGCTGACTTCCTGTTACGAACCACACTTCAAAATCTTTTAGCTTAATCATAAATTATCCTCCCTATGACTCTTGGCCATAATACGCGTTCTTACCATGTTTACGAAGATAATGCTTATCCAGCAAAACCCCCGAGATTTCGCTCTGATTTGGATTTATCATTATAGTACCCAGTGCCGTTGATGCTATCTGCTCCAGTACAACCGCAGCTTCGACGGCTTTGGCACCGTTCTTGCCCCATGTGAAGGGACCGTGATTGGCCACCAGCACTCCGGGCATTTCCATCGGATCCATACCTGCAAATCGCCGGGCAATAACCTTGCCTGTGTTTAGTTCGTAAGCGGTTTTAATCTCATCTTCCGTCATTATTTCGGTAACGGGTATCGGACCGTAAAAATAGTCGGCATGGGTGGTGCCATAGCACGGGATTTCCCGGCAGGCCTGAGCCCACATCGTCGCATTCGGCGAATGCGTGTGACATATGCCTCCAACATTCTCGAAGTTTCTATAAAGCTCCAGATGGGTCGGAGTATCCGATGAAGGCCTTAGATTTCCCTCAATGATACTCCCGTCCAGGTCAACTAATACTATCTTGTCAGGACTAAGCTGTTCGTATGAGACACCGCTCGGCTTGATAGCCACCACACCTGCCTGGCGGTCTATCTCGCTGACATTACCCCAGCTATAAATTATCAACTTCTGCTTTTGCAGCTCAATGTTTGCATCACAAACGGCTTTTCTGAGTTTCTCATACATG
>CAYSLN010000099.1:0-8459 GCA_964431825.1 uncultured Pirellulales bacterium
ACGGCGTTTTTGCTGTATGAGTCGATGGGGGCGGGTAAGGTTAAGACTGAGTTGTCGGTCAGTTATGTTGACCACAATATGGCGGGGTTTGGGCCGGAGAACCATAACGACCATTTGTATTTGCAAACGGTAGCTGCAAAGTTCGGGGTTTATCATTCAAGGGCGGGTAATGGTATCTGTCACCAGGTTCATCTGGAGCGGTTCGGCAAGCCTGGGGCGACACTTTTGGGAAGTGATTCGCATACGCCAACTGCCGGCGGAATCGGGATGCTGGCTATCGGGGCCGGCGGGCTGGATGTGGCGGTGGCTATGGCGGGAGGGGCATTCTATCTTACGTGCCCGAAGGTGCTGGGGGTGAAGCTGACCGGCAAACTGAACGACTGGGTGGCGGCAAAGGATGTTATTCTCAAGCTGCTGGGCGAGCTTTCGACGAAAGGCAATGTCGGGTGGGCGGTCGAGTATTTCGGCGAAGGTGTGAAAGAGCTTAGTGTGCCGCAGCGGGCGACGATAACAAATATGGGAGCGGAGTTGGGTGTGACGACGAGTATTTTCGGCAGCGATGAGCAGACGAAGAGATTTTTAGCTGCACAGAAACGAGAGAAGGACTATCAACCATTAGCTGCCGACGAGGGGGCGGAATATGAACGTGTTAAGGAGATAAATCTGTCCGAGCTCGAGCCGATGGCGGCGTGTCCATCATCGCCGGATAATGTCAAACGTGTTAAGGAGATTGCGGGTGTTAAGACGGGGCAGGTGGTGATAGGTAGTTGCACAAATTCGAGCTTTGCCGATTTGATGATGGTGGCGCGGGTATTACGCGGCAGGCGGATAGATGGTATGGTGGAGTTTGCTGTGGCCCCGGGGAGCAGAGAGGTTTTGGGTATGCTGGCGGAGAACGGGGCGTTGGCAGATATGGTATCGGCGGGAGCTCGGATTTTGGAATCAGCGTGTGGGCCGTGCATTGGTCAAGGCTTTTCGCCGGCGGATGGGGTGGTGAGCCTGCGAACGTTTAACAGGAATTTTGGCGGACGGAGTGGGACGAAGAATGATAAGGTTTATCTGGTGAGCCCTGAGACGGCGGTCGCTTCGGTCCTGACGGGGCGGATTACGGACCCGCGTGATATGCCGAAATTGTTCGGGATTAAGTACCCGAAGACAGAGCTGCAGGAGGAGTTTGTTATCGATGACAATATGATAGAGAAGCCTCTTGAAGAAAAGGAGGCATCGAAGGTAGAGGTCCTGCGAGGTCGTACTATTGTTGTGCCGGAGCTGCCGAGGCCATTGCCGCAGAAGTTGACGGCCAAGGTGCTAATTAAGTGCGGCGATAAGGTGACGACCGACCATATTATGCCGGCGGGTCCTTTTTTGAAACTGCGGTCGAATGTGCCGGAGTATGCGAAGGTGGTCTTTAATTGTTTTAATGAAAAGGGTGAGCCGACATTTGCCGAGCGGGCCCTTAAGTTAAAGGAGAAATCGATAGGTGGTGTTATCGTGGCGGGCGAGAGCTATGGGCAGGGTTCTTCGCGAGAGCACGCGGCGCTTTGTCCGATGTATTTAGGTGTTCGGGCGGTTATTGCCAAAAGTATTGAGCGGATTCACAAGGCGAACCTGATTAACTTCTGTATTGTGCCTATAGAGTTTAGTGAGCCGAGTGACTACGACAAAATAGGATGTTATGACGAGCTCGTGATTGATAATTTGCTCGAAGTGTTAAAAGGCAGCAGTAAGGTTGAGATTGTCAATAGGACCAAGTCGTCCAAGTTTGTCGGCAGATTAGTTCTTTCCGACAGGGACAGGCGAATTTTGCTCTCGGCGGGATTGTTGAATTATACCTGTGATAAAGTCAATGGGTGAAAGAACGATAACCATTTTCGGGACGGGCAGAGCGAGAGAGGGTGAGACGGCTTATGCGCTGGCGGAAGAGGTGGGCAGAGTGCTGGCAGAGGCGGGTTTTACTATCGCCAACGGAGGGTACGGCGGGACGATGATGGCGGCAGCCAAAGGTGCGGCACAAGCGGGCGGAGAGGTTATCGGGGTCACGTGCTCGGCTTTTGGGCGGAGCGGGGCTAATGAATATATCAGCCGGGAGGTTGTCACCGAGTCGCTCGACGAAAGGCTGGATACACTGATAAAACTGGGAGATGGATATGTTGTGCTGCCCGGCGGGACGGGAACGCTCTTGGAGTTGGCGAAGGTGTGGGAATTGAAAAACAAAGGCTTTCTCGAAAAAGATAAACCAATTATACTTGTAGGCGGATTTTGGAAGTCCCTTATGGAATTGGTTGCGAGCGACGATGCCAGTAGTTGTAATCATATAAAGCTGGCGGAAGAACCAGAGCAGGTCGTTGCGTTGATTGATGGTTAGTCCAGAACCTGGAAGGGTTACATGGCTAAGAGAGTTACAATCCTGTTATTGGCGGTTTTCGTAAATGCCGTTTCGCAGACATCGCTTGGTGCCAATAGGGCCAACGATAAGTTGCTGAGGGACGGCTTTATTCTAAGGGGTATTGACGGCAAGGTAAGCGGCTCCGACAGTAACGAGGGATGGTCCTTCGAATTTGATAGTGATGTCAGTGACGATCGGGGGAAAGTCGCCGCGGGGACAAGCTTAAATCTGCTGCCATCGAGGGCTCTGGAGAAGATGGTCGCAGATGCAAACAGCCTTGTTGGGCAGGACTGCAGAATCTGGGGCAGAGTGACAAGATACAAGGACAGGAATTATATATTCCCTGTTTACTTTTTGCATCTTGACGAGGCAGAGAAATCTGAACCTTCAAATCTGCAGAAGTCAGAGCCCGAGGCGAAGGTTAAAGAGCCAAGCGATGAGCTGGAGATACCGCCGGAGATAATGGCGAGGCTCGAGGCCAGGCGAATCATCCGTCCTCGCCAACCTGAGAAGCGAGAGACAAGCAGGCAAGATTCTATTGTAGCCGACAGGACGGGGTTTATCCTGCCGGGTGTGGGATGTGATGTGAATTGGTGGGGAGAGGCTGCGCAATACGATTTTGTCTTCGATGCCCTGGGTCGAGAAAACGGAGAGGATTGCCTTCGGCTGTTGCCCTGCCGGGGGTTGGAGTTGGCGGAGCATAGACAGTTGGCTGAGCCGGAGCCGATTCGGCTTAAGATGGCGGGAATCATAACTGAGTATAAAGGTAATAAGTATCTGCTGCTGCACAAGGCGACGCGGGTTTACAGCTACGGCAACTTCGGCAGGTAAAGGAGTAACTTTGCCAAACGAACTTGATAACATTTTGATTTCACATGACCAGCCAAGGTTTCAGAAAAGATTAAAGGATGTTTTTCATTCTAAAGCAGGCATGTCATATTTTAGTTGTGGACCGTGGCATGTCGAAAACAGACGTAAAGTCGAAGCGATACTACGAGACGTTGTTGAGAGCAAAGATGAAGCAATTGTAAAGTACACAGAAACGTTCGATAAAGTCACATTGACACCAGAGCAATTTCGTGTTTCCAAAGAAGATTTAGGAAAGGCTCATAAAGAACTTAAAGAAAATAATCCTAAACTTTTAGGCTCGATCCAACAGGCGATTAAAAATGTTCGTAAGTACCAGGAAGAAATTTTCATAGCCAACAAGAAGGCGAATCAGCATCCCGGGATAAAATACACTCCAATAAAACGAGTAGGTATCTGTGTCCCGGGGGCATCAGCTCCACTACCATCGACTGTGATAATGTGTGCAGTGCCTGCGATGGTGGCGGGGGTGAAGGAGATCGTGATAGTCTCGCCGCCAAGATATGAGGGAGATATTCATCCGGTAACGCTGGCAGTTTGCTATGAGCTGTCTATAGATAAAGATTATAAAAATTGCCAGATTGAAGTCTACCGAATTGGTGGGGCCCAAGCTGTGGCAGCCTTAAACTTCGGGACTAAAACAATTAAGTGTGTTGATAAAATCGTTGGCCCGGGCAATCAGTGGGTTCAAACGGCTAAGCAGTTAGTTTTTGGTGATGTTGCAATTGACTCGATTGCCGGGCCAAGTGAAGTATTAGTCATCGCAAACGATAAGGCCAATCCAGCCTGGGTTGCAGCAGATATGCTGAGTCAGGCGGAACATGCTCCCGGTTGTGCGTATTTATTTACTGTTTCACGAAAGTTTGCAGAAGAAGTTCTCAGTGAACTTAAAAAACAAGTTGGGCAACTGAAGCGTAAAGACGAAACGATTGCTTGTCTTAAAAAATCAAGCGGTATAGTTGTTTTTGAAGATATGTCTGCTTTAATTCGGCGAGCTAATGAGTTTGCAGCAGAACATTTACAGATACAGTGTGGAGATGAGAGCAGGAAGATAGCTGAAAGGATAGAGAACGCCGGCGCGATATTTATAGGCGAATATACACCAGTTGCGGTGGGAGACTATTGGGCGGGGCCGAGTCATACATTACCTACAGGAATAAGTGCCAAATTCTTTAGCGCTTTAAGTGTCAATGATTTTATCAAGTCGACGAGTATTATCGAGTACGACAAGAAGAAGTTGGCAGAGAGTGCGGAGGATATTATTCGGTTGGCCGAGGTTGAGGGGCTCGACGCGCACGCGAAGAGCGTAAAGATCCGACAGGGTCCCCTACAGGGCTAAGTCACACTAAATACCCCAATCAAGTTTATCTTTGTTCCACCAGCAAAACCAGCCCAGTCGGTGTGCCAATACGAAGAGCAGGTAGTACGAGGCTGCTTCTGCAAGAAAGCTCAAGAATGTGAGCTGCATAAGCGCTGTAGAGAGAGCGAGCAAGACAGAGAAAAACAGTACAAGGCCACAATAGGAGGGGAAGGTTCGAACGATGCCGAGTATGATTTCGATTGGGTTTAGTGCGTCGAATGAATCGAACAAGACGCCGCGCAATATTGCCATCGGCAAAAAGAAGACGCCGGCAGCTATCAGGAACCAGAGGAGCCAATCGAGGCGTTGGACCATGTCACAACGAATCAGGCCATAATACACACCTGCCGGCCACATGCACATGGCTGCGCAGCCGAGCAAAAGGATTACCTGTGATACTAAGTCCCAGAAGTTGAATATTTCCCCCATTGGAAGGGTTGGTGCTCGCCGGTTGCCCTTTGTGCTGTCGAAGACACAATTTGCAATGTAGTAAAATATATAGGCGTAAAAGACTATGTAGAAAGGTATGGTCAGGAGCATGGTTATGTAGCCAGTGCCCTGCCGCAGGAAGGGGGAGAGCAGCATGGCCAGCAAAATAACGATGAGATTAATCAGCCTCGGCAAAATAACAAAAACAGCAATGTGTATAATGCCGGATGAGCTTATCGGGTAGAGGAACGCGTCAATAAGCCACGGCAGTTTATATTCGGTTGATAATGGTGGTTCTTCTTCCAGTATCTTCACATCGTTCTCCCTGTATGTAGTTTACGGATGGGACAGATACTTAGAGCATCTATTAATTTTGTTAGAAGCTCTTAGACGGTTGTTAAATGTTCTTTAATTAGTTCTGCGGCTTTGGTGAGTGCATCGTTGATTTTTTCCGGGTTATTGCCGCCTGCCTGCGCCATTTGCGGTCGCCCTCCCCCGCCGCCATCGATTATGGGTGCGATTGCCTTGACCAGATCGCCTGCTTTTAGACCTTTGCCAATTAAGTCATCGGTGCAGCCTATAAGGAGTGTTGCTTTGCCATCATCTTCGAAGCCCAGAACGACAGCAGCCGACTTTGCCTTTTTCTTGAGCATATCAACGGCCTCTCGCGTCTGCTCGACAGAGGTTGCCGGCAGTTGGCCAATGATTATTGATGTTTGGCCGATTTTCTCGCTGCTTTCGAGGAGCTGTTTTGCCTGGGCCATCGTATCGGAGGCCCCTGCCGATCCGCCGGACTTGAGTTTTTTGGCGAGCTTTTTGTTTTCTTTGATTAGCTGTTCAATTCTTTCTGCGAGTGCTTCTGACGGAACTTTTAGCATTGTCGAAAGCTCATCGACAATGTCACTGGCTTTTTCGAGGTGGGCGTTGAGAACTGAGCCGGTGAGTGCGATAATTCTGCGAACACCGGCGGAGATGCTTTCTTCTTTTATTATCTTAAAGCCACCTATAGAACCGAGTCTGTCGACGTGAGTACCGCCACAAAACTCTCGACTAAAGGCCTGGTCGAGTTGGTCTTCGCTCTCGGTGCCGATGCCCACTACGCGGACTTCGTTGCCGTATTTTTCACCGAACAGGGCCATTGCGCCGAGTTTTTGTGCTTTTTCTTTAGGCATTGCGGCAGAAGTTACAGGCAGGTCGGCGGTGATTTTTTCTCTGACGAGGAGCTCGACTTTTTTTAGCTGGTCGGTTGTGGGCGCCTTGGGACAAGTAGAGTCAAATCTGAGGTAGTCGGGGCCGACGTAGCTACCCTGCTGGGCAACTGATTTGCCGAGCACCTGCTGCATAGCCCACTGGAGCAGGTGTGTGGCGGTGTGATTTTTCTTTATGGCGTTTCTGTCTTTGCTTACGACGGCCTTTATTTTTTGGCCGATGCTGAAAGAGCCCTGAGTAATTTTGCCTCGATGAATTACGGAGTTGCCCATCTTTGTTGTGTTTTCAACAACGAACTGGGCCTTGTCCGATTTGATAACGCCGCAGTCACCGACCTGGCCACCCGCCTCGGCATAGAAGCAGGTTTTGTCAAGGATGATACCAATCTCGGAGTCGCCTTCGACTGAACCAGCGGTTTTGAAACCTTTCTCATCAATCCAGCCGACTATTGTGGCTTCACACTGGTCGGTGTTATATTTGTGTAGGTCCTGAGTTTTTGGCAGGACTTCTACGCTGACTTTATCCATTACGGACAGCGAGTCTTTGACAGAGGCGGCCCTTGCGCGTTTTCTCTGTTGTTCCATTAGTTCATGAAATTTGGTTGTGTCGACTTTGAGGCTTCGCTCTTCGGCCATTAGCTCGGTGAGGTCGAGGGGGAAGCCGTAGGTATCATAGAGCTGAAAGGCATCTTCGCCACTGATGGTTTTGTCTTTTGATTTTTTTGCACGTTTGGCGGCAGTGTTGAAGATTTTGATGCCCCTGTCCAGTGTTCTGCCGAAGCTTGCTTCTTCAGATTCGATTACTGTTGAGACGTGGTCCGCCCTTGCTCTTATTTCGCCAAAGGCATCGCCCAGAAAGTCGGTAACTACCGGCACGAGTTTATAAAGGAACGGCTCGTGCATATCGAGCTCTCTGCCGAATCTCGAGGCCCGGCGGAGTATTCGTCGAATCACGTAGCCGCGTCCTTCATTGGAGGGTGTTGCTCCATCTGTTATCGCAAAGACAAGCGAGCGAACGTGGTCGGCTATGACCCTGAAGGCATTGTCGGTTTTGCTACCCAGCTTTGATGTATATTTGTGGCCGGTAAGTTCACTGGTGGAATCAATTATGGGCATGAATAAGTCGGTGTCATAGTTGCTCTTTTTTTTCTGCAGTACAGCGGCGACTCTTTCGAGGCCTGCGCCGGTGTCAACGTATTTGGCACCGAGCGGCACCAGCTTGTGGTCATTCGTGTGGTTGTATTGTATGAAGACCAGGTTCCAGAGCTCGATGAATCGGCTGCAGCCACAGTTGACGTGGCACTTGTGGCCCGGCGTATTTTTTCTGTCACACATATCGGGTCCGAGGTCGATATGTATTTCACTGCATGGGCCGCAAGGGCCAGTATTACCCATTTCCCAGAAATTGTCTTTCTTACCGAAGGCCAGAACTCTGTCGGCGGATATTGGGGTTACTTTGGTCCATAGCTGAGCAGCTTCGTCATCTTTGGGTAGGCTGTCGGCCTGGTTGCCTTCAAAAACCGTTACCCACAGGCGGTTCGGTTCAATGCCCCAGACTTTTGTGAGGAGTTCCCATGCCCATTCGATTGCCTCGGCCTTGAAGTAGTCATCAAACGACCAGTTGCCCAACATCTCAAAGAAGGTGTGATGGTAGGTGTCTTTGCCCACTTCTTCGAGGTCGTTGTGCTTGCCGCTTACCCGGAGACATTTCTGGCTGTTGGCTACTCTTGGGTATTCCGGGGGTGCTAAACCCAGAAAGATGTCTTTGAATTGATTCATTCCAGCATTGGCGAAAAGCAGGGTCTGGTCATCGATGGGTACTATCGGTGAGCTGGGCACAAACTGGTGGTCTTTGCTCTTGAAAAAGTCTATGAAGCCGCTTCTGATTTGCTTTGCAGTTAACATTTCTTATCTCGTCTAATCAGTCTCCAAGGCCTTTGGCGGTGAGGGTTTTTTTCTTTATTTCGTCACATAAATCTTTGTTTTCAATCAGGTATTTTTTGGCGTTTTCTCTACCCTGGCCGAGTCTGATGTCGCCATAGTTTAACCAGGCGCCGCTTTTCTCAACGACCTGAGAAGCCAGGGCCAAATCGAGCAGGTCACCTTCGTAGCTGATTCCGCTGTCGAACATTATGTCAAACTCGCTGTCACGGAAAGGCGGTGCGATTTTGTTCTTTACGACTCTTGCCCTGACCCTGCTGCCCACGGC
>CAYSLN010000100.1:0-8421 GCA_964431825.1 uncultured Pirellulales bacterium
GCCGCAGCCAGGCATTTGGCCATATTAGAGTGGGTGCTGAAACCGAAATACTTTATTAGCTTTCGCTTCTTCGCACCTTCGACCCACTCCCTCAACTCATCCGTGAGCTGACCTGGATCAGATAGACCATGAACAAAGTACAAATCAATGTAACTGACATTCATCCTTTTGAGAGACAACTGTAAACGGTCCTCAAAGTCGTCTGTAGTTCTCGCCCCCGATGCTTTGGAAACAATGAACAAATTCTTCCGAACTTCCGGATTCTTCTCGAGGTATTTGCCTATACCAAGCTCACTGTTACCCCCTGCGTAGGTGTGAGATGTATCCCAATAGTTAACACCATACTTAATGGCGCTTCTCAAAATGACCTGATTATCAACGAGGTTGAACATCGTCCCAATACCCAGGCACGGAACCTTGACATTTGTTTTGCCCAATTTCCGCATAGGTAATTGCGGAAGTTTGGACTCCTGCATTTTATCTTGAGCATCGGGGGAATTTGGCTCACTTGAATCCGTCACGACTTTTCCCGCAGCCAAACCACTTGTCATCCCGGCAAAAGCTGGGACTAATCCCGCTTTTCCCATCTTCTTCAAAAAATTCCTTCTATCGATTTTATTACGTCTTTCTGTCATCGTGTTAAACTCCTAAAAATAGTTAATGCATGAGAAAGTCAAGCTAACTTACTAACCGCCTCTGCAACGAGTTTGCCTATCGGCAAACGCTGAGGGCACCGAATTTCTGCAGGTGTGTAATCAACAGCGAGCAAGGCGTTTCTTACGTTATCGGGAATCTGAGCGAAAAGTTCTCTTGCTCTATCCTTATCGCCGTAGTTGTTGTAGTACATCAAATACCGCATAATGTCACTAACACAGGCTACATCCGGCAAAGCTGAGTCGCAAATTTGTGCACAGCCGGCACAATAGCCACTGCAGGTCTGTCGGGCGTACTCCCTGAATATCTCCATATCCGCCCGGGTAAATTCAGTCTTATCGAGGACCGCTGCGACATTTTCAGTCAGGACCCCAATATTGCCCATCCTCGAGCAAACGGAGCTTATCCTTTTATCTTCCAATACAGCTTTTATCTTTGCCTGCCCCAAGGTAAATCCCCGCTCCAGGAAGTGTTGAACCAGTTTTTTATCTTCTTCCGTCTCAAGTTTCTGGCCGCGTGACTGGGTCTTCATGGCAATAAGACCAACACCTGCTTTATGACACGCTTCAACAGCAGCATCCATCTGGGCATCCTGCATAACTCGAAAATTGTAGGTCGTCATTATCGCATCAATCCAGCCAAGCTTGGCTGCGGCGGCAAGGCATTTGGGCATGTTCTTGTGCGTGCTGAAACCGAAGAACCGTATCATCTTTCGCTTCTTCGCACTTTCGGCCCAATTCTTTAAATCATCGGTTAACTGAGAAGGGTCAGATAGTCCATGCCCGGTACCGACACGTTCCATTATAAAGTACAAATCGACATAAGACGTGTTCATTTTCTTCAGAGATTCCTTAAGATGTTGTTCAACATCCTCTGTTGTTTTGGTTCCATGTGCCTTGGTGACGATGAACAATTTCTTTCTCATCTCCGGGTTCTTCGAAAGGTACTTGCCTATACCAAGCTCACTGTTTCCACCCTCATAGCTGTCAGATGTGTCCCAATATGTAACACCCCACTCGAGAGCTTTTCTTAACATGATTTGATTCTCAAGAAGATTAATTGTTCCCCCCATAGCCAAGCACGGGACCTCAACGCCCGTTTTGCCCAGCTTTCGTCTTGGTACCTGCGGATATTCGGGCTTTTCCATTTCCGCCGGTGCATTATGATCGACAGTGTCTGATTCACCCGAGTAAGCCACCGACTTAGGTGAAGCGAAAACAGCCCCCAATCCCGTCGCCCCCACAGTCTTTAAAAAGTTCCTCCTGTTGATTCTATCTCGTTTCTCTTTCATCGTCGTTAAACTCCTCAAATAGTCAACGATTAAGCAACAGCTTTCTATTAGCGCTTCTTGTTTCACCAACTGCAGAGACTATTATAGCCTTTTTACCACTGACAGGGCACTCGTGTTCGCAAACTCCGCATCCGATGCACCTTTCAATATCTATGTAAGGCCTTTGCAAACGAACCTGAATCTCAATTTTACTGCCTGCAGGTGGGTTTTCTCCGAGTTGTTCATCAGCAAAAATTTCTAAGGAATTTTTGCTATTTGCTGTGATTTTCCAGCGTTGGCCGCCCATGGTACAGTAATAATCACCACTGGCAAATTTTCCCGGTATAAGGGTCTCTGCAACTTCTATGGTGTTATCTGTAACTTTCTTAGCTGTCAAAATACCATCTCTTACCGTATTGAAGCATTCCTGCGTATAAATTGCTTTAGGACTGACCGGGCAGTTTTCCTCGCACACAATACAGGGTTTGTCCATCGCCCAGGGAAGACATCTGTTGCGGTCAACAAAGGCGGTACCCAGCTTAATCGGTCCAGCCTCAGCAAATTCATTGACCCCGAGCTTTTCGGCGAGTGTAATCGGCCTGATAGCCGAGGTCGGACAAATCTGTCCACAGGCTACACAATTTAACTGACAGCCGCTTGAGCCGATCCGATTATTCAGTGCAGGTGTCCAAAGATTTTCCAGTCCGCCTTCAAAACCTGCCGGCTGAATAACATTCGTAGGACATATCCGCATACACTGTCCACACTTGATACATCTCTTTAAAAATTCTTCTTCCGGCAATGCACCCGGGGGACGAATAACCCTGTGGTACCAGTTACTGCCCAGTTTATTACTGAGCCTGACTGCGCCCACTGCAAATAAACCACTAACAAGTGAAAGAACAAAACCTCTGCGGGAAATATCCGGATTTGTTTCCTCACCAGCCAGTGACGGCCTCGTTTGATAACCTATCAGTTCGTCCTTGCAGCTATCAAGACAGTTGAAGCAAAGTACACACTCGCTTATCCTTATATTACCTGCTGGCTCGCAGCCACCTTCACAATCGCGTTCGCACAATTTGCAGTTGATACATTCGCCTTGCTTCTTGCCGATTCGCCAAATAGCAAACCTGCTAATTATGACGAACAAAGCACCAAGCGGACAAATGAATCGACAATAGAATCGCGGAATTGCCAAGTTAAGTAAAACTGCCGCCAGGAATACCACAAAAATCAGCCAACCTCCCTCATAGAATCGCCTGGACACCGAAACAAGGTTTACTGAACCATCAACAATGGGCATCAATACCAAGTTGAAGGAACGGGTAATCAAAGGTATAGGATCAAGCAGTCCCGTTTGTAAAGTCACGGCAGTCGATGGAAATGCAGCCATGGCCAGAAAGACTATAAGAACATAGTATTTTATATTCTGAGCTTTTCGGTATCTATTAAGCTCGACTTTTTGGGGCACCTTTTTTTTACGCCTGCCCAAAAACCCCACAAAATGATGTAATGAACCAAAAGGGCAAACCCAGCTGCAGAAAAACCGCCCGAGTAATACTGTCAATACAACCGTAGCCAGCGCCCACAATAGAGGCCAGTAGAGCGTATGCGTAGTTAATATCGTTCCAATTGCCACCAAAGGGTCAAGCTGCAAAAACCAGTTAATCGGCCAACCCCTCAACTGCCAGAATTTATCGCCTACAGTTGCGACGACACAAAACCAGATAAATAATATAAAAAAGCAAACCTGGCTTATTCGTCTAACAGTTACAATTTTCATATATATACTTTCAGCTTACCGTCGCAAATGTTGGATTGAGCGATTTATAATCGGTAGTCCCCGCACCGGCTTTTTCAGCTTTGGCAAGGTATGGCAAATCGGAGACCGCCAACTCTAAGAGGCTGCAGCCATAAGAATCAGCCGCTACGCAATCAGTACTCGCTATCAAAGTGTTAGCACGTTTCAGATCTGAGACAGAGCCTCCCGTCGGACCATTTGTCATCATAACTTCAGTACCGTCCAGTATTACCAACGTCGGCCTTACCATCATAGCTAACTCAGCAATAATGGTGTTAATATCCTGGTGAAAAACATTGCGACGTCCGCCCAGAAGTCCATACCAGTTTTTCATCGACATTGAAGCAGCAGCTCTGGCATGATCCTTTACAGGCGAGATGCCAATCAATTTATCCGCATTTTCAAACGGCCCAAAAAACATGGGCCAATTCCTGATAAGTTTACCGCCGGTTAGTGTAGTGTGCTTGAAGTGATGGGTTTTCGGCAACACAACCTCAGCGTTGGCCTGGCTTGCTGCTTTGCCGATACCGCTTAATGTAAAACAGCTCGCTGGGTCATTAATCGGATTATCGGCAACAATGACCTGTCTAGCTCCGGCTTTGTAGCAAAGCCGGACAACCTCAGCAACCAGTTGTGGATTGGCTGTAGCTGCGAGCATTGGCGGAGACGCAAATGCAACGTTCGGCTTTATTGCAACCGTCTCACCTTTCTTGACAAACCTTTCTATCCCTCCAAGCAAACCTATCGCCTTGTTGACAGTTCTCACCCTATCGGAGCCCGTGACAACGCTCATTGTCTGGCCAACTTGATGTTGTACCGAAAAGTCAGGCAGCGTCACCAACTCTTCGGATTCGACATCCGCCTTCGGTCCCTGCCTATCATAAAGGCAATAAGAAACTATGCCAGCAGCGGCGACTGAAACTCCCGCCTTACCAACCCGGCCCAGGAACTCCCTTCGCCCGAATTCTCCTTCATTACGTTCAGTCATTACCCATTGCTTTCAATACATCAGTGAATTTGATAATGAGCATTTCTGCTAACTTCTCCGCAGACTGTTGATTATCAGCCTCGTGAATGCCGGCAACGAATGGCCCTTTTGCAAAGACAATTTCTGTGGTACCATAAAAATCAAAAACCTTGCCTTGTACCTTCTTAAGAGCCTCGTTGTCTGTCAACCTGGCTACGGCACCATTCTCAATCAAGAAACTACAATACCCCTCCGCTGTTGTTTGAGCATCCGTTGGAGCAGAGTGCCTGTTAAAAAACGCCGTAATACTCTCGTCACCCAAACTGTATCGGGCGGCAAAAATATCCGCCAATCCTTCAAAACCAAAGGCACTTGTCAGATAAAGCCTGATACTGCCCGGAACCAAATTCTCTTCAGGAAACAACTCCATCTCAGCTATTTGTATCTCTTTCCCAACAGGCAAGTCGCTGTTAATCTTTTCGGCAACTTGTCCCATTACCTGGAGCAACTCAGCCGATTCAGAAGAACCCACTAATTCAATATAATACTTGCCATGGACAAAATATAAAGCGTTGCTTGTTTTATAACCGAACGATACAGGAAAAAGCGAGGTAACATCTACATCTATTCTCCTCTGCATACTAAAAATTGAAAACGCGTTTCTGACGGTTCCCATATCATAAACAGAGAGCTCCATCCAAAAATCCTCATCGTCTTTATTTACGAACCGCTGGGTATGCAATTTCACGAAGCCGCAGTCAAGATAAAGAGGGGCCTTGCCGTTAATTTTTTCGTAGAGATTGTCAGGATTGTAGACCTCTATTTCTGAAAGCGTCCTGAAGCCCTGCGGCACAAGAGAACCGAAGGCCGGTTCATTTTCTCCGGTTACGTTGGCTTCTTGTGGCTTTACCACTCCGGCAGCAACAGGATCTGTACCGAATCGGTTCAGGTCATAATTGGATTGTTTAAGGAAAACCCCAACCACGATAAGAAATATTACTGCCAATAAGCAGATGCTCACAGCAGATTCAAGTTTTGCCTTCTGGCAGACTTGGCGCCGAACCAAACCCATAGCCAACTCCAGCCATATTATTACTTTGATTCTGTCATTGGGAGAGATTATACTTTCTGATTGCGTCTTTGTCAATCAATATACTGGTGAATGTACTCATTGACAGAATGGTTCTGGTCGTTCTATAATACGTCAACAGAGAAAATAGGTAGACCTTCCTTTAGAACGCGCAAAGGAGACCGAAATGATTGAATATATGCAATATCTTGGGTTTTGGACGCCGGGACCTGTGGAAATCATTGTCATTCTTGTTGTTCTGCTACTGGTATTCGGCAGACGCTTGCCTGAAATCGCCCGCAATATTGGTAAGAGTCTGACTGAACTCAAGAAAGGTATGCATGAAGTTGAAGAAACTAAGGATGAAATAGTCAATGATGTCAGAAAAGCCAGCGATGAGGTAGCCGAGCAAGCCAAAGACACCACCAGGCTAAACAAAGAAAATACTCCGGGCTCCGATTGATTATTAGATAGAGACAACCCCAGGGCCGGGGCCAGTAATCACTAATCAATTCCAACATGGGCGATACCAAGAAGAAAAATAATAAGAGGAAACAAGTCCTTCCTGGAGATTCCACTATGAGTCTCGGCGACCACCTCGAGGAACTGCGAATGCGCTTGTTGCGCGCCCTTCTGGGCCTGGGGGTCGGTCTTACCATCGGCTTAATTCTCGGCCGCCCAATAGTAAGCTTTATGGAAGGACCGTATAACGATGCGACCGCAAAGTTTCTGTTTAGCACGGAGTTGAATTTCCAAAGTGATTTAGACAACGGCACTATATCACAGGCTATGCGTCAGATATTTGATGATAACGGTGTCTTACTTCCGTCCAACGTCATGGTCGGACGGAAAGGGTATCTGTTTAGCAGTAAGAGATGGTTGATAACGGCCGATGAAAACAGATACTGTATCAAGAAAAAAAAGGGCAAACTAAACATTTACGAACTAACTCCACTCATGGTAATTGCAGTAGCTGCAGGGTTTGTCAGCTATGTAAAAATAGCCTTGATTACAGGAGTGGTCCTTTCGTCCCCATGGGTCTTCTATCAACTGTGGATGTTTATCGCTGCCGGACTATATCCTCACGAAAAACGGTATGTGCACTTGGCAGCACCTTTTTCAGCGGCGTTATTTATTACTGGAGCACTCTTTTTCCTGCTCGTTGTTGCGCCTCTCACCTTGAAATTTCTGGTCGCTTTCAACGAGAGAATGCTCGACGTAAGGTCGCAATTTACTTTTCAGCACTATATATCCTTTGTAAGTCAACTTATGCTGGTATTCGGCCTGGCTTTCCAGACCCCCACGGCGATTTTCTTTCTAAATAAAACCGGGTTGGTTTCGCTCCAGGCGTTAAAAAAGTCGAGGAAATTCGTGCTGCTGGCTGTCTTTATAGTAGCAGCTATGGCCACGCCGCCTGATGTGATTTCGCAGATAACGCTGGCGATACCGCTGTATTTGCTGTTCGAGTTGGGAATACTGCTGAGTTACCTTTCAGGTCGAAGCACAAAACAATAACAAGAACAACAATAAGTTTGGTCAGACCTTTAGCTATGTAGCTATGGTGAAAGTTTGCTAACGCTGATTAATACAAACAGGATGGTCCCGCCCATTGGACCGATTGGTCTGGACTATATTGCGGGAACCGCCAGAAGGGCCGGAATCAAGGTCGACATACTTGATTTGTGTCTGGCTGACGACCCATCGAAAAATCTCCGGGACTATTTCGCCACTCATAGTCCACGTTTAGTAGGGATTTCATTTCGCAACATAGATGATTGCTTTTGGCCAAGCGCCCAGTGGTTTGTCCCCGACCTGGCTAAGACCGTACAAACAATACGAGATATAACCGATGCGCCGATTGTAATCGGAGGTGTAGGCTTTTCTATCTTTGCCAGGCAAATTGTTGAATATACCGGTTCCGACTTCGGAATTCGTGGTGACGGCGAAAAGGCAATAGTCTCACTATTCAAGGAATTAAAACGCTCAAAACGTTTTGAACGCGTAGATGGACTGATTTGGCACCAAGATGGAGCCATCCACAGCAACAAAGCTGCCTGGCCCGAACCGCTTTCTTTGCCGACCAGTCGTGACGCAATTGATAACTTAGCTTACTTCGAAAGGGGGGGGCAATGTGGTTTAGAGACTAAACGTGGCTGCAACAGACAGTGTGTATATTGTGCTGATTCCCTCGCTAAGGGCACAACACTCAGATTGCGTGACTCCTCAGAGGTCGCTGACGAAGTACAGTCCCTAATAGCCCAAGGTGTGGAGATATTGCATTTGTGTGATTCTGAGTTCAATATCCCACCAAGTCACGC
This sequence comes from uncultured Pirellulales bacterium, assembly GCA_964431825.1. Taxonomy (GTDB): domain Bacteria; phylum Planctomycetota; class Phycisphaerae; order Sedimentisphaerales; family Anaerobacaceae; genus CAYSLN01. The sequence continues at coordinate 8,080 of CAYSLN010000100.1, forward strand.
TCATGCTGTCTGCCAGGAGTTCTGTCGCCGTTCACTCGCAAAAAGCATACGCTGGTATACCTATATGACGGTGGTCCCGTTTGACGCTGAACTTGCCAAAGTTATGAGCAAAGCCGGCTGTGTCGGCATTAACTTTACAGCTGACTCCGTCTGTCCCTCAATGCTAAAGACCTACCGTCAACCACATCTAAAAGAGGACCTTGCATCAGCGGTGCGTTTATGTCGCGAAAATAAAATAGCAGTTATGTTAGACCTGCTGCTGGGTGGACCCGGCGAAACACCTGAAACAGTCTCGCAAACCATTGACTTTGTCAGGCAGATTGACCCGGATTGTGCCGGGGC
>CAYSLN010000101.1:0-8239 GCA_964431825.1 uncultured Pirellulales bacterium
TGCGCAATATGACGTCAATTATGCGCGTAATAACGACGGTTTATAGTGCAGGAGACGCTATAATATATATTATATGGGACGCAGGGTTTCGCCCTGACCTTTGTAGTCCACAAATAAAGGTTACGCTCCAAATAATGATGTAGCCAGTGTTTGGATAAATACTTGCGTAAAAACAGGGAAATTCGGCGTCCCATAATATTTTGGAGTCGATGGAACCTGGTGACTGACAAGCAAATCATGTATTCTGCTATTTGTGCAACGTATAAAGTGTGAGCAGTGCCTCATTATAAATGCGAACCCTCAAATCAGGAATAAGTGGCCGTGACCGTAAATGTTGCTTGGCCTTAAGTAGTTAGCGAAAGTATCGCATTAATTCGGGGCCTATGCTACTATCAGCATGGGCCCCGATTGTTTTAAAAAGATTTAATTAAAAATTAAAGCAGATAAAACGTAGATCGCTCAGATTACCAATGCGATGAACAGCAACAGGGCAGCAAGACAGGCTGCCATAAAGGTAATTTTTGACCACTTCAGGTATTTTGCATAAGCGGGGTGCTGGTCCTCGAACTCATAGTAATAGTCGTCCAAATCGGAGTCGTCTTTCGGTCGAAGCCTAAGCTTAACATAAAAGTAAGCCGCAAGAGATACGAGAAATAGTGGTCCGGCAATAATGTAAAGTATAGTATCCATAAGCTATTGTATTAGCTATAATACAGCTTACGAAGTCCAAAGCAAAAGGCAAAAAAATGCGGGAAAACAGAGCTTTATATCTTGTCAGGGAATGTGGCCTTGACTCAGCAAATTATGATAATTAAAAGGACCCGCGTTATTATCTTAACAGACAAGCACTTAGCATAACACACGTAAAAATTCAAGATTTCAAAGAGCATCTGTCGATTCATAAATTAGTAGAACTGTAAATGGGTGGCTCTGGAAGATTGCCCATTTTATCAGGTTATTGCACACAAGTCTGATCGTATTAAGGGCAAAAAGGAAGCAATAGCTGAAAACAAGGAAGGAGCCACAAAATAACGGGAGAGCTCCGAATAGCTCTCCTGTTTTTTTATCAATTCTCCTAATACCCTTATTCTTGAGCAATTAAGAAAAACTAAATTATCACTTCTTCAACAATCAGTAGTTAGATGAGAGAATCATTCCTAGAGTGCAATTCTGCTCATAACGACAGGTGAACAGGGTGTTTGGACTTGACGAATTTGGCGGGCTGAAGTATCGTAAGTGACCAAGAGACTGTAAGTTGTTTTCTGTTTTTCTGTTGTTACCGAATTTATAATAACTATCCCGGGGCTGAGGTATATCTTTTATAATAGAGTTCTTTATTTTTTGGAGTTGAAGAAATGGCCAAGTCAAAGAAGAGCTGGGAAAAGCGACTGAGCGGTGAGCCCGATAAGCTGATGGTCGATTTTGTGGAATCGCTTTCTGTAGACAAGCGCCTTTATAAATATGACATCGTCGGCTCAATTGCCCACGCGCAGATGCTGGCTGAACAAAAGCTGATTACCAAATCAGAACTAAAAGCAATAAGAGAAGGCCTCATCGAAATAGGCGAGAAAATCGCAAAAGGCCAGTTCAAGTTCGATAAAAAACTCGAAGACATCCACATGGCAATCGAATCAGCCCTGATATCGAAAATCGGCCAGGCAGGCGAGAAACTCCATGCCGGCCGCAGCCGTAACGACCAGGTTGCTACAGATATTCGACTCTGGATGCGCGACGAGATAGAGATTCTTCAGGCTAAGATAACACTGCTGCAAAAGGCATTCACCAAACTGGCTGCTAAGCACTCCTCAGATATAATGCCGGGTTACACCCATCTTCAGCGTGCCCAGCCGATAGTTATTGCTGCTTATCTGTTGAGTTTTGTAGAGCAGTTTGAGCGGGACTTTAATCGGCTTAAAAACTGTGAGGCTCTGCTTAATACTTCACCGCTGGGCAGCGGGGCAATAGCCGGCTCGACTCTACCCATAGACAGAAAAAGCACTGCTCGCCAGCTTGGATTCTCGGATATCAGCTACAACAGTATCGATGCTGTCAGTGACAGGGATTTTTGTGCGGAGTTTATCTTCGATTGTGCATTGACCGCAACGCATCTGGCTCGACTGGCTGAGGACTGGATACTCTATTGCTCGAATGAATTCGGATTCGTGCAGATTGATGATAGTTTCTGTACATCATCGAGTATGATGCCGCAGAAGCGCAACCCTGATGTCCTTGAGCTGATTCGTGCAAAAACCGGCTCGGTCTATGGCTCATTAATGGCTATGCTTACGATTCTAAAGGGCCAGCCATCAGGTTATAATCGCGACCTGCAGGAAGATAAGGTTCATATTTTCACTGCCGCCGACACGGTCGAAGCCTGTCTGGATATGGCGCAGACAATTGTTTCACACACAAAGTTCAATACCAAGAAGATTTCCAGCGCTTTAGAAGACGGATTTACGGATGCTACTGCCTTGGCTGAATATTTGACCGGGAAAGGCGTCGCTTTCCGACGGGCACATGGCATTGTCGGCTCGCTGGTCGCCAAGTGCGAAAAGCAAAATAAAAAATTAGCTGAGCTTACTCTGAAAGAATTCAAAAAGCATTCGGCCTCCATTAATAAAGACGTATATGAATGTCTTGGTGCAAAAAATGTGGTCAGTAAGTATGTTACAGAAGGTGCGGCCGGGCCAAAACAGGCAAAAAAACAAATTACGTACTGGACAAATGAGTTGGCGCAGCGATGATAACGGGTGAAGATGAAATAACCGAATGGTTTGCACGCCAGAGCAGCTTGCCCAAAGATAAATTTCCCATTGGCATCGGCGATGATATGGCCCAAATCCGCTTGGACCCCAATGTATCGGTTCTCGTCACAACAGATATGCTCCTTGATGGTGTGCACTTCGACCTCAAGAGAGTAACTCTAAAACAAGCTGGATATAAAGCTATGGCGGTCAGCCTTAGTGACTGTGCCGCAATGGCGACAGAGCCTGTTGCAGCAGTTGTATCTGTTGCATTGCCGAAGGCTTTTGGCAAAGAGGAGCTGAAAGAGCTTCATTCGGGAATTACTACCGCCGGTGAAAAGTACGGCTGTGCACTTGTGGGTGGTGACATTACCAGATGGCGGGCGGGTGAGCCATTCGCAATAAGTGTGGCAATGCTCAGTAAACCTTCTAGCAATGAACCCATAAGGCGTTCAGGTGCAAAGGTCAGCGATATTATCTGCGTTACAGGTCTGCTCGGTGGAGCAGGCAGCGGAAGACATCTGGAATTTGAGCCGAGAGTCAAAGAAGCGATAAAAATTGCGCAAATGGTAACGGTAAATTCAATGATTGATATAAGCGATGGGCTCAGCAGCGATTTGAGCCGTATCTGTCAGGCAAGTGGGGTAGGGGCTGTTATAAATGCAGAGCAGATTCCAATATCGGACCATGCCCAAAGAGCTGAGAGTCCGCTAAGTTCAGCATTAAACGATGGTGAAGATTTTGAACTGCTTTTTACCCTTTCACAAACTGACTCTCAAAAGCTGCTGAAAAATTGGGATGCCCCGATTCCAATCACGCAAATCGGCAAAATTATCGACACTAAAAAAATACAGATAGAAATGCCCGATGGCCGGATTAGTGACCTGCAAGCTAAAGGGTACGACCACCTCAGAAAATGATTGTTGAATATGGATTTTAACTTCGTTTCTAATTCCGTGAAACAAACCGTAGAATTTGGCCACAAAATAGGACAGCAGCTAAAAGGTGGCGAGGTCATAGCTGTTTGTGGGCCGCTGGGCTCCGGCAAGACACATCTGATTAAAGGCATTGCCGCCGGCGCAGGCGCCAAAGACGGTAAAAGTGTCAACAGCCCTACGTTCGTTATAGTTAATGAATATACGGGCCGGCTGGATATTTACCACATAGATGCCTATCGACTCAATTCCATCGCTGAGTTTGAGATGCTCGGTTTTGATGATTTTTGCTATCCGGACTCCGTAGCTCTGATTGAGTGGGCCGATAAGATTGAATCAGCTCTGCGAGCTATAGACTATACTCGAATAGAACTTGCTCACACCGGACAGACCAAAAGAAAAATACACGTCGAAAATACGCCCGAATATATTGGGCTTTAGCACACGCAACTAGTCTTTTCAATTCACTATTTCCGGTTACTTAATTTTGCGGTGGTAAGTTTATTCTCTATACTTTAATTGAACGCTCATTTAGACACTTTTTAGAGCGTTATGAGGTGTTTTTAGGACGTAGAGATTTGAAATTCTATTGACCATTGAGTGTTTAAGTGAAATCCCTGAAGTATTTGTTAAATATGTTTTCAGAGTACCATTATTTTGGTGGAGGATTTACAACTTACAAGTGCATATGGAGGGTTAAGTGGCGTATCGATTGAGTCGATACATTAAAGTTATGAGAGACTGTTTTATGGACTTCACGTATTTTCACAAGGAAAACAAGAAAAGTAGTATTCTAAAAGAGGAGGCAAAAATGAGAGCGAAAAGTGGTTTTACATTAGTGGAAATTTTGATTGTGGTGGTTATCTTGGGCATTTTGGCTGCGATTGTGATTCCTCAGTTTACCGAGGCAAGCACCGAAGCAAAGACGTCGAGTCTGCGCACCGACCTTCAGACCGTGCGCTCACAAATCGAGTTGTACAAAATTCAACATAACGATAACCCCCCGACTCTTGCCGGTTTTGTAGCTCAGATGACAGGCCAGACCGACATCAACGGCGCCGTTGGTACCGATTACGGCCCGTATCTGCAGAAAATTCCGGTTGAGCCTTTCTCTGACAGCAACGCTGTGACTGCCAATGGTGCTACCGGCTGGAATTACGCTGCAGCAACTGGACGTTTCTGGGCACCCTACGATCCGAACCTATAAGAAATCGAGAGGGAACGGAGCACAGAAGTAGTCATAAAAAACAACTGGTGACAATTAGTTGCCAACCAGAATAGAAATAAGGCTGATCGTGCGGGGCAATTGCCAATAGCAGGTCAGCCTTTTTAATGAAAACAACTCATAAACAGAAAGGTCAGGTGATGAGAAAAGCAGAGGCATTCACACTTGTTGAGATTCTCGTAGTAGTGGTCCTGCTTGGTATCCTGGCTGCGATTGTAATTCCGGCTGTCGCAAGCAGCACCGCCTCAGCCGTACAGAGCACTCTTGCCCAGGACTTGAATATGCTTCGTAGGTTTATCCTGATTTACAAATGTCAGCATCTGGAAGTTGAGCCTGGCTACCCAAATGGTCAGACCACGGTAGCACCGACCGAGCAGGCATTTGTGGAGCAAGCTACAATGTCAAGCAACAAGAATGGTCAGACGGCTGCACAAGGTACGCCTGGATTTATCCGCGGTCCTTACATGGGAAGAGTACCCGTCAATCCTCTTAATAAGAAAGATACAATCCAGATGCTTGGCGATGGCGAGTCTTTCCCGGTTGATGCCGACGACAGCCACGGCTGGATATATAAAGCGGCTACCTCAGAGATACGGGCGGACAGCACAGGTACCGATAGCAGCGGCAAACGATTCTATGACTATTAGCAGGAGCAGATATCGCACTGCAACACGACGTGGCTTTACGCTTGCTGAAGCGATGATGGCCACCGTTGTGTTGAGTATCGCTGCGGCCGGTGTTCTGCTTCCGTTTACAAGCGGAGCAAAGGTCCGGGCTGAAGGTCTGCGCAGGACTTTAGCCGCAAAGTTAGCCGGCGATTTGATGGAACAGATTACATGCAAGCCTTTTCATGACCCTGATGGTAGTTCTTATGACTATAACCCGGGACCTGATGCAGGAGAATCAACGATAGGGGATTTTGACAACCTTGACGATTTTCATGGTTATTCTGAGCCACAGGGCCAGGTAAAGGATGTGACCGGCACAATATTTACCGATTTAAATTATGCTAACTTCAGCAGAAATGTAACCTGTGAATACGTTACTGTACCCCAACAGCCTTCGCAAGGCGACCCTGAGAACTGTAACTTCATTCTTATTACAGTGCGGGTTTACTACAAAGGCCAGGAACTTGTGAGTATAAATCGACTTATCAGCAAATGAAAATGCAAATATCAGAGTTACAAATCAAAATTCGAAAACACAACAGTGTGCTCACAACGAGCGACGAGCAACGAGCGACGAGTCACGGATTTACACTGGTCGAGTTACTGGTGGCCCTGGTCGTTACCAGCATAATTCTGGCTGCCGTGGCTACGCTTGCTTTCGCTTTAGGGACAACAAGCGATTCGATGGACGACACCAGCCGAAAGCAGGCACAGGTCCGCTTCGTAACAATGAGGATTTCTGAGCTGATTCGGCATTCCAAACTGATATGCGGTACACCGGGTGGTGAACTGGCTGTTTGGGAGGCTGATGAAAACGGCGATGGGCAAATCAATATCAATGAATTAGTTTATATCGAAAAGGGCTCAGCCGCAGATTATCTTCGGCTCTGTGTCTTTCCTTCGTCTGGTACTTCAACGGTAACTTTGAGCCAGATTGAAACTCTATCACCAGGTAGTTACAGCGTGACGTATGTACCGCTGATACCGCAATGCAGCAATGTACAATTCAGTTTAGATAATGCAGATGTACCGCCTAAGAGCAAGCTTGTGAGTATTTCCTTTGATCTTGTCGAAAACAATGCTGTCCACAAATATCAGATAAACGCTGCTCTTCTAAGCTGGGCAGGTAATTTGCTCAACGACGCTGGAGATACTCTCGTAAGTGACGATGATTAAGCAGAGTATAAAATTACGCAATACGAACAAGAAAGGCGCAGCCCTGCTTGTTGTCCTTTTTATCGTTATGGCAATAACAATTTTGTCGCTGGGCTTCTTGTCACGAAGCGATATAGAGCTGGCCTGCGGCGAAAATATGATTCTCCGCACAGAAATGGATTATCTGGCCGAATCAGGCGTCGAACACGCCAAAGGTCTTATCTTAAATCCGCAGGATGTCAGCTCCGAATACTGGACAGGGGCCGCGTCTCAGCAGTTGGTCGCGGGCAGTAGCGACTATTATGATATCGAGGTTGTTCGTGATGATTCGGACTCGACGAATCGCTGCAACTATAATATAGACTGTAACGCATACCGTCTAAAAAATGGCGAAGAAACTGGACGCAGTAGTTTAACCGCTGAGCTTCGCCTTGACCCGTGCATAGCATTATGGACAGGTGGCAATACAATAATTCGCAGTGGTACCCAAATCAATGGGGATGTTTACTGCAATGGTGCATTACTAAACAGGGGCACAGTCAATGGTGATGTATTTGCCGGCTCACTGAGTGGAAGCATAGCTGGTCAGCTTAGTCCCGTTGGAGATTTAACACTGACCTGGCCCAGAGTTAAAGTTGCAGATTTTACCTCACACTATAGCACGGTAGCTATAAGCTCCGGCACTCTCTCCAGCCAAACGTGTGGACCATACGACCCTGTTCGAGTATGTTATCGCAGCAGCGACCTGACACTGGCCGGTAACGTCCAAATCAATGGTATGCTGGTGGTTGACGGTGACTTAACAGTACAGGGAAGTGGAAATGTTGTCACAGCGGCAAAAAACCTGCCGGCACTTCTTGTAACTGGCGACCTGGTCATGGAAAGCGGCGGTAGCCTGGAGATTGATGGACTTACAGTTATTGAAAATAAGGTGCTAATAAGCGCAGGAGCTGCTGATCTCACTGTGCTTGGTGGCTTATTTACACAAAATACACTGTTAGAAACTAATGTTGACTCATCGTTAGAAACTAATGTTGACTCATCTGGCAACGACCACACCGGCATACTTTATAACGATCCAACCTGGCGGCCTGCAGGTGGTCAGACAGCCGGCGCCCTCGAATTTGATGGGAGTGATGATACACTGGAAGACCCCTATGCAGACAGTTATATAAATGGCCTGGCAGCAATTACGGTTTCGCTTTGGGTCAAATCCGATGTTACTTTTCAGGACCGTGGTATCTTATTTACGCGTGAACCAACAGGGGCAGATGAGGACCTCGGCATCCGTTATGACCGTAGTGGCGCTGAAAGCGGCGCTGTAAGATGTATAAAAGCTTCGATCCGTACCAACTCGGATTATACTCAGATCGAAAGTACATCAAACGTACAAACTACTAACTGGCAGCATCTTGCACTTGTGTGGGAAAGTGGTTCAAGTCTCAAGCTCTACATCAATGGCCAGCTAAATCCACTGACTTATGACAAGGAGCCTCTTGGGTTATCCGGAAC
>CAYSLN010000102.1:0-8203 GCA_964431825.1 uncultured Pirellulales bacterium
GAGCACATTAAAGAAGCCGCTCATGAGCGAGGTTTTAAGCTCGGCCTATCGGATTCACCACGTCAAAGGACTGTACCAAGACCATTTCTCATGCCAACGACGGTTGTAATCGGTCCGGGTGAGCAGATTCCCTGGCCGGTATATTCAGAACAAATCGATTACGAAATAGAGCTAGCTGTTGTAATCGGCAAGCAAACCAAAGCCATTATGCCAAGCGATGCCCCTGACGTAATTGTCGGGTACACCATCGCCAATGATGTATCGGCCCGTAGCGTAACTTTTGTGAAGAACAGAACTGAGCGTCCGTGGGACGAATTCTACGACTGGTTAAACGGCAAATGGGCTGACGGCTTTTGCCCGATGGGGCCCTACCTGATTACCCGGGACGAAGTTGAAGAGGTACAGAATCTTCAAATGGAACTCAAAGTCAATGGCCAGGTTCGTCAAAAGGCCAATACGGCACAAATGATTTACCCCGTATCGGAGATTGTTTCGTTTCTAAGCCATATAATGACTCTTGAACCGGGGGATGTTATAGCTACCGGTACACCTGCGGGAGTAGGTGTAGCTACAGGTAATTTCCTGCAGGCGAGCGATTGTATCGAGTGTACTATTGAAAAACTTGGGACACTCACTAATATACTGGGGCAGAGGCCGAAAAAGTTTTATGAACCACTAAAACAAAATTAACGTACAAAAACAAAATAGCAAGTAAGATAGGAAGGTGTAAACATGGCAAAGGGAATAGTTGTGTATTATTCAAGGAGTGGTAATACGAAAGAGATGGCAGAGATTATAGCCGAGGCAATGAACGATGCAGAGCTGAAGACCGAATGTAAATCTGTTGACAAAGTCAAGACTGACGATTTGTTCGGCTACGATGCGATAGTCATCGGCTCTCCAACTTATTACGGCCAAATGGCCGGGGCAATAAAGCAGCTGATAGATGATTTAGTAAGCAGACACGGCCAACTCAACAACAAAGTAGGCGGGGCATTTACCAGCTCAGCAAACATCGGCGGCGGCAACGAAACTACAATTATGGGCATTATAGAGGGGATGCTCATCGCGGGCATGGTGGTCCAGGGCGATCCACAGGGCGACCACTACGGGCCTGTATCTATCGGCAAGCCTGATGAAAGAGTCAGGCAACAATGCAAACGCCGGGGCCAGAGAATCGCAGAATTGACCAAAAAGCTCGTGTCCTATTGAGCTTTAAGTTGAATGAACAGCCTCGTATCATGCAAAAGGGGATTATCAGGCCAAATTAGCCGTTTTTAGCCTGTTTTTCAAGATATTCCAGCTCATGCTTCATATTGGGCAAATCTCATTTTTGACGTTTTGGCGGTGCTTGGACTGGTGATTGTATGAGTTATTCTGTCGAGCTGAGGCGTTAAAAGGTGAAAAATACGCGTTTAAGTGGTATTGTGAGGGTTTGTTTTTATTGTATATTCCTAAGAGCTTGTGTATAAAAGGTTTATGTTTTTGATTGTTATGTTGAATTAAAATTAGGCAGCAGAAATAAAAAAAAAGTCCTTGACGACATGATAGGTAATTTGGTATAAATAGACAATCAGGCTATAGGCTAATTAATTCCATCTTTAACTTTGCCATATATTTGTTGTTTTCGGTGAATCCAACTGGAGAATTGGATTTTCGAGTCAAGGACAAGGCTGGAGTGAAGGGTGATGGTGCGCATTCAATCTATCAGCATTTCATCCGGCGGCTCAGGCGGAACCTCCCACAAGGAAGAGGGGTACAGGCAAGTCTTAATTTACTGGAGACGGGCACAGGATTTGGTGAAGATCCTTTAGTAAGTTTTTCTACTGTTGTGTTGAGACAAGCAATAGAAGCACGAAGTGGCTGTATGCTTGTCGAAGACAACGTTTGCTTTGGCTCGTAGCCAAAAAAGATAGATATTACGTCTGTCTCTTGTGAAATGAGGAGAAAGTGTAAGATGAAATACGTATCAATTTTTGTTTTGTTTGTGTTCGCAGCGACTGCGACTGCCGCGGTGGATATAGGCGGTTCCCTGGAAAACCCCAGCTTTGAACAACCTGGCTTCGTCAATATTTCAGATGGCTTTGACGGCGCCACAGACGTTCCGGGCTGGAATTCAGACCCAGCAGAAGACTCTGGTGTCGAGATGAGTTGGGTAGCACCGATTCCGGATGGCCTATGGGCGGCATATCTGATGGGAACCGATGGCCCTGTCTGGCAGACATCAAGTGCTGTGATAGCTGATGGTAAGACCTATTCGCTGGATTACCATCTCGCAAACACGGGTACGTGTTGGTCTGTTGCACCCCCGGCTGGCGCTGATACGCCAATACCAATGGTACCGGCATCGGCAGCACTCCCCCTTGGGAGAATAACAGCTTGATGGGTGTTGACATCGTTCCCGAGCCAGCAACGATAGCTTTGCTTGGTCTCGGAGGACTGGCTATGCTTCGTGTTCGTAAGAAGCGTTAATTCTTGCACGAAACTATTGGCCAATGTTTTTGAGCAAGTACGGGGCCTATACCGGTTGGTATAGGCCCCGATTGTTCTTGCATATCCTTTGGGGTATACAACATTCCATGAGCGAATTGTTTAGGTCACGCGTAAAACGTCTATATCCATAGCGACACCGATAGTGAGGCAAATCAGTCAACAAAGCCAATTCTGATGGTTTGCCCTGATAGAATGCTAAAGCCGTCGTCTCGGCGCTCTATTACGGCTAAGTGGCCAGCCTAATAAAGGAGCTGATTTGTCGGCCTAGTGGTATCTTGCCGGGGCAGTAAAATGCGTGGTAAAGGGAGAAAAAAGTGCCATAACGAGATTTCCAGGGGCGAATTAGAGCCAAATATCTGTAAATGCTTGTATATACAGTATTTAAGGATTTTGTTGCATTATTATATGGCGAATAGGTGGTAAAAACAATAATTTCCTTGGCGTTAACACAGGAAGTATGGTATAAATAGACAATCAGGCTATAGGCCAATTAATTCCATCTTTAACTTTGCCATATATTTGTTGTTTTCGGTGAATCCAACTGGAGAATTGGATTTTCGAGTCAAGGACAAGGCTGGAGTGAAGGGTGATGGTGCGCATTCAATCTATCAGCATTTCATCCGGCGGCTCAGGCGGAACCTCCCACAAGGAAGAGGGGTACAGGCAAGTCTTAATTTACTGGAGACGGGCACAGGATTTGGTGAAGATCCTTTAGTAAGTTTTTCTACTGTTGTGTTGAGACAAGCAATAGAAGCACGAAGTGGCTGTATGCTTGTCGAAGACAACGTTTGCTTTGGCTCGTAGCCAAAAAAGATAGATATTACGTCTGTCTCTTGTGAAATGAGGAGAAAGCATTATGTTTAAACAATTAGTAACATTTGTTATCGTGCTTGGCCTAGTTTCGGTAGCTGTCGCTGTGGACGATTTTGACAGTTATGCTTCCCAGGCCGAATTAGAAGCTCGCTGGACCGATGCTTCCACGAACGACCAAGATCCGCCTGCTCCGGGCACCTCATCAGCTGTCCCAACGCTACTAACAGGTGGCTATCCTATCGTTGCTGAGGGTGGCGCGGCAATGCACGTTGATTTTGATATTCCAGGCGGCTGGGATTCCGTTGATCCTATGGACCTAACCATGTCGGACAGGGCAAGGATTGAATTGAATCTGGTTAATCCTATAGATGTTGCTTCGTTCGGCTCCAATTTCGAGTTGTCCTTCTATCTGAAGCCAACGACCGACAATATGGCCAACCTTGGAGATCTTAATGTCTATATGGAGAATGCAGCAGGTGATTATTCACGACACATTCTTGCAGCTCCCATAGATGAACATTTCCAATGGTGGTTCGATATATCGTATATCCCCGCCTGTATAGGCGATGTCGAACAGTTCGATGACATTCTAGGTAATGCAGCGTGGAACCCCCCGTCTGCAGACTACGTGGCAAAGGATTTCATCGGTGTAGGCGAGTGGGGTAAGGTAGTCCTTACTATAGACAACCAACTTGGCTGGGATTGGGGTAATATTCCGTTGGAAAACCTTGGGATGATTACCAAGCTCATCTTCGAAGTTAATGTGGACCTAAATATGACCACTGATTCGAGGATTAACCCAGATGATCTTACAGACGTATTCCCCATTGTAGGTGGAATTTACGGGTTTGATATTGATGACATCGGTATCATTCCTGAGCCAGCGACGATTGCTTTGTTAGGTTTTGGCGGACTGGCCATGATTCGTGTTCGTAAGAAACGCTAATAGTTGCACGAGACTATTGGCCGGCTAATGTTTTTGCGCAAGTACGGGGCCTATACTAAGTATAGGCCCCGTTTTCTTTACATACCTATCCGTACACAACAATCCATGAGCGAATTGATTAGATTACGTGTAAGGCGTCTATATCTATAGCGACACCGACTGTTGGGCGAATCGGCTGCTCTGCTCGGACGCCGGCAAATAACCTCTGCATAACGACCGGGTCTGGGGCCTGGACAATAATCTGCATTCTGTGAAAACGATGCAGGCGAGTTATCACTGCCGGTATCGGACCACGTACTATTGCATTTAGACAGCTTTGCTCAATAATGCGGTCGATTCTCTCACGCATCCGTCCGCAGGCAAGCTCGAGTTTGTCAAAATTCCTGTCGCGCATAACGATGACGGCCAACCGCCAAAACGGCGGCAGATTACAGGCCTTGCGGTGCTTTAATTCTTCTTTCACAAAGCCTTCAAAATCTCCTTTTAGGGCAAACTGTATAGCCGGTTGAGCCGGTAAAAAAGTTTGCACAAAGACTGTGCCCTTTTTGGACGAGCGTCCTGCCCGGCCAGCAACCTGCGAAATCAATTGAAAAGTACGTTCATTTGCTCGAAAATCCGGCAGATAAAATGACGTATCAGCGCTTATAATGCCCACCAACGTTACGTTTGGAAAATGCAAACCCTTAGCCAACATTTGCGTGCCGGCTAATATATCGATTCGACCCTGGCCAAAGTCTCTCAGTACGTGATAATAATCTCTGCCTGCCATAGAATCACTGTCGATCCTCGCGACACGAGCCTGCGGGAATTTTGTAGTTAGTTCCTCTTCGAGGCGTTGCGAGCCAAGGCCTATCATAACAAACCCAGCACCACAGAGAGGGCATTTTTCAGGTACGAGGGTTTGCGCCAAACAATAATGACACATTGCATAGCCGTAGTTTATGTGTCTTCCTGTAACCGTCTGTATTCGATTACCGCCGGTGGTTTCGGATTTGTGAAAAGTCAGCGTCGCGTCGCAGTTTCGACAGTGCAGGGTATGCTTACAAGACGGGCAAAACACAAAATTGCTGTAGCCACGTCTGTTCAAAAGCAAAATCGCCTGTTCCCCTTTCGCGAGCGTCTCGCCCAGGTGCTTAGCCAATGGTTCACTTATCAGATTAACGCCCTTTTGTGTTCGGTCAGCCTGCTGTAAATCGACGAGTTTCATTTCAGGCATAGGCAGGTTCATTACTCTCTTAGGTAAAAGCACCCGTCTAAAAAATTTCTTAGTGCGACAATTAAACAGCATCTCCAATGAAGGCGTGGCACTGCCCAAAATACAATGTGCTTTTGCCAATTGGGCACGTTTTATTGCGACGTCTCTGCCGTGGTAGCGAGGGGCCGTATCCTGCTTATAGCTGGTCTCATGTTCTTCATCAACAAGAATAAGGCCAAGCGTGTTTAACGGCGCAAAGACTGCCGAGCGGGCACCAATAACCACATCAGCATCGCCCGACTTTATTTTCTGCCACTGGGAGTTGCGCTGGGCAGCCGTCAGGCCCGAATGCATTACCGCTATTTTTTCGAACCTTGCGCTAAACCTTTGAACCGTTTGCGCGGTGAGAGCAATTTCAGGAAGAAGAACGATGGCGCTTCCGCCTTTTTTCAAGACTGCGTCGATTGCTCTTATGTAAAGCTCGGTTTTGCCGCTGTCGGTAACACCATGTAATAGCGTGACGCCAAACTGACCTGAGTCTATCTCGCTTTTTATAGAAGCGAGTGCCTTTTGCTGGTCATCGTTGAGGACAACTTTTTCTGTTCTTATTGACATCCCCTCCGGAATGGCAGGCAGGGATTTTAGGATTGTCTTTTCAACTATTTTGACAATCTGTTTTTGCATTAATCTCTTTATGGGCTCTCTGTTACAATCGATGGTTTCCAAGAGTCCCTGCATCTCCACCGCTTTGCCCGGACTCGAAGCCCCCCTGCTGTGTAAAAGTTCAACAATTTGTTTTTGCCTGTTACCCCTTAATTGGCTGATGAGATCGTGAACACCAAGGGCAAGATATATGTATCTTTGCGTTTTAACGCCAGCTCTTTTTTTAACTGCGGCCGGTACTATAGCCGCCAAGACCTGGCCGAGCGGGCAAACATAATAGCTGCTAATCCACCGTGCCAGTTCCATCAATTCAGAATCTACCAATGGCTCTTTATCAATGACTCCGGTGACTTTTTTGAGACTGTATTTGTGACTACCTGCGGCAAAAGATTCATCGGGTAAAATGTCCGCTTCGACACAAAACCCCACTTCGGGTTTGTTCTTTCTGCCGAACGGCACTTGCACCCTCTGGCCTGGCCGGATTGGCCAGAGCACATCCGGCAGGAGGTAATCAAACTCCGTATCCACCGCCGACTCAAATGCCACACGAATAATATGATGAGAGGTTGCCTTTTCGTCCGCGTTTTCTGAGGCGAATAATCTGCCGGTTTTAAAGCGTGCCATAACGAACAGTTAAAAATCCTACCTCGCGATTGCTCTTATGCTAAGGAACCCTGCGGTCCTGGACTCTGTATTTAATATGTATTTTTTACTCGCTCACAGCCACATCGGGAGCTTAGTCTCCGGTAACATCTGGACGGCGCTTGCCAAGTTTCTTTAATTTTTCAGCCCGGCCATAAAGAATCAGAGTATCTCCGGCATGGATTTCAGTATCTCCCTTGGGTCCACCGATGTAAGTTCCATCACCTCGGGTAATTCCAAGTACGGTGATGCCTTCTTCCGGAAGGTAGGAGTTTCTCAGGTTTTTTCCTGCCACCCAGTCCTCTTTCTGGATGTAGATTTCTATAACGCTATATCCGCCGGATAGTCTCAAAAGATAGTCATAGTCACGCACATCAAGATCTGTCCAGCGAGCCAAGGCCCATTCGATAACACGGGCCATAAGCCTCTCGAGCCTTCTGCTTTCGGCCAAAAGCCACAGGGCCACGACGCCACCAATCAGCCATCCCAGCTGACGGAGCTTATCGGTATCGCTTCCCGGACCTAAGAACGAGAGAATGAGCGAGAGAATAATAGATAAAAAACCTGCGCTGCGCAGAATCATCAATATCATAATGATTCGCCTGCGAACGGGATGGTTAACTACTATCTCAGACTCTTTGGTGGTAAAACCGGTGCCGGTAAACGCCGAACGCGCCTGGAAGCGAGCAGCTTCATATGACAAACCGGTCATTGTCAAAGCAACAGTCGCGACGCGGGTAACAATCAGCGACAACAACAGAACCGTAAGTAGCGCCACTATGCCAATTATTCCAATCATAATGCCAACCTACCTTAGAGTTTAAAGTATTCCGTAGCTATCTGGTTTATGTGTTCGCCGATAGCCAGTGACGCGGTTGCAGCCGGCGATGGCGCGTTTAGAACGTGAATAGAATTTGCTCGTCTTTCTATTTTAAAATCATCAATCACCTCGCCCCTGGGCCCAACGGCTTGAGCCCTGACTCCTACGTTGCCGGGTGTTATGTCTTTGGGGCCGAGCGAGGGAACAAGCCTTCGCAACTGGCTCAAGAACAACTTTTTGCAAAAGGCCCTGGTGTATTCTCCAAGACCATACCTCCAATTTTTCATAAACATCTTCCATGTTCCCCAATAGACCAGAGAGTCCCAGGTATCTGAAAAGTTAAAATCTATTTTTCCATAACCTTCTCTCTTAAATGAAAAAACCGCATTCGGGCCACACTCCACGGTCCCGTCAATGCCGCGGGTAAAATGAACGCCGAGAAATGGAAAAGCCGGGTCCGGTACAGGATATATCAAATTCCTGACTTTTTCCGCGGCCTCAGCAGTGAGGTCATAATAGTCCCCACGGAATGGAATTATCCTCGCGCCGGCTTTGACTCCATCCATCTTCGCTATCCTGTCGGACTGCAGGCCCGCACAGTTTATAATATATCTCGCACCGAAAGGCCCTC
>CAYSLN010000103.1:0-2270 GCA_964431825.1 uncultured Pirellulales bacterium
GCGCCCGTAGCTCAGTAGGATAGAGCATCGGTTTCCTAAACCGGAGGTCGCAGGTTCGAGTCCTGCCGGGCGTATTTTGATATTAGGTGCCAAGCCCATCTATGACCAGCAACGACACTGCCTGTCGAGGTAACTTGAATCGAAGGAAGACACTGCCCTGCTTGGCACGTATCTTTTGCGGGGGTGATAACAGAGCAAGTTGTCCTGCTTTTTCCAGTTCGGCATATTGTTGAGTTGTAGGGTTTTGGGGTTTACCCATGCGTTTCCAGAGGGCATAGGCGTTGCTATGCTCCTGGTCGATACGGAAGTGACGGAGTTGTGCCTGGCTGAAATTTGGTGGCAGGCCGTCTACTGTAAGTTCGACATTGGCAACAGGTCCGGGCACATCGTCATCGTGGTAATGCCATACCATGACGCAAAGTTTATTTTTGTCGAGGCTCACAAATGAGGAAACGTCGGGCTTGTCACGGACACCATCACTCATTATGGTCGTGAGGGACACGGTGCCCTCGCTTTCGGCGGTGAGCTGCCGGCCACTCATCTTGCTGAACATTCGGAAGACATTGAGTACAGGCTTGTCAATTCCATTGGTCGCGAGGGCGCGGAATCCGGCGAAATACGGCTGGTCCTCGAACTCAAAGGCCCATGTCAACGCGCCTTCGAAATTCACGCCATACTTATCAGCCAGCTGGTGCTTGCGGGCAAAGCTCGCAGCGGTGTAGCTCGAATACATTGTGCCGTTTCGATAGCCGAGCTGTTCGCCCTGGCAGGCGGCACAGCCTTCGGGGTCGGACTCGCCGATGATGATGGGGGTGTCTTTTAGTTCCGGAAATGACGCAATGAGCCTGAAGCCTTTATCAATAGTACGAAGTTGATTTGCGATGCCCATTCTCACATGGCCATCAACAAATCGCGGTGAGCCCTTGGCGTGGAAGGCGACGAAATCGAGCGGTGTACCAGTTTTACCTGTGGCGTGGTTTGTTCCGTGCAGGCAGTGTTCCAGGAAGCCCCTCTGAAAATTGCCGCCACTGTCGGCCACATCCGGCCCGCCGACGCGTGCTGTTGGTAACGCGCGTCGCACGGCGTCAATAGCGTAATCATGGAGCTTACAGAATTCTTCGTGCGTTCCCTGCCAGTAGCCGATATTTGCTTCGTTCCAGGTTTCCCAGTACCAGGTTTCGACCTCATCTTTGCCGTATTTTTCTACACAGTGTTTGGCCCACTGGTAGATTAGTTCGGCCCATTTTCTGTAATCTTTCGGGGGATAAGCCCAGCCGGTATAAATCTCGTCGTATTTGGCGGTGGGTGTCCATTTGTGCTGATAAGGTTCGGGTTTGGTAGAGAGGGCCTTCGGCATGAAGCCAATCTCGACGTATGGTCTGACGCCGCGTGCCAGATAGGCATCGAAGATGCGGTCGAGAATCGTCCAGTTATAAACGGGATTGCCCCGGGCATCCTCGCTGTAGGCCCCGGAGGAGCCCCACTTGAGGGCGGGCGTGCCGTCACCGGAGGACAGGAGGTTGTGCGCACGGAAATAGACCCTTTGTGGAGCGAGCTCACCGAGTGCTGCCAGCAGTTTTTTGCCGTTCTTCATGTATGCATAGTTGGGCTCATCGGCACCGAAGAAGCGCCAGATGGGACGTAACTGGCCGATAGGTTTAGATGCATCCACACGGATGGGGACGGAAAATTCGCTGTTTGTGCTCACGGCAGGTGCGCCCTGGGCTTTCGACCGTTCCAGCAAAGCAGCCAGGCTCAAACCAGAAGCAGCCAGTGTGGAACGGGCCAAGAAGGATCGTCTGGTCAGGATAACATCTTTTGTTGTGGGCAAGGGCTGAGATGGCACGGGGGAAGTGTTTGTTTCGTGTGTTTGTTCGCTCATGTGAGACATCCTTTCGCTACAGGATTCGTTATAAAGAGATTATATTTAGATATTATTGAATAATCAAGACTGGGAGTGTTGTGAGGTCTTTGAAAGGATTAAAGCAGGGGGAGATATTATATCCACACTGCAACACTTACAATTTGACCTGGTAGTGTTATTGCGGGACAATCGGTTCCCATTGTACCTTCGCAGCGCCCAGTAGGGTTCCGGTTGCATAGGCCAAATCAACAAGTGCTATTTGATACTCGGCCAATGCAAGTATTTCTGCACTCTGGGCATCGGCAAAATTCGTCTGGGCCTCAAGCACGTCGGTAGACGTCCTCAGGCCGAGTTCAAACTGGCGCTTCTCGGCTTCAAACAGCCGACCATCCAGAATTGCCCTTTG
>CAYSLN010000103.1:2370-8095 GCA_964431825.1 uncultured Pirellulales bacterium
ATGGTACTTATGTCCTCAGCGATTTGCAGTTCCAGCTCGAGCATTTCCATACGATTTTCAATCGCGGTTGCCACCAAATGCTGCTTTTCCAGTTCGTAACGGACAGGGTCGGGCTCGGTGGCGGGTATCAATACCGTGTGTGTCTTCATTTCCAGGCCTGTCTTATTAAGCGTTCGCTTAAGTTCGCGTTCTCGGTCGCGCAAATTATTTTCGGCTATGATGATAGCTTCAAGCTGTTGCGCGACGCCGGCCTCGGCGCGGGTAACCTCTACCTGTGCTTTATCACCGGCAGCAACGAATCGACGGGCCTGCTCAAACAAAGCCTCAGCCAGGTCATATTGCTTTTGTCGGACATCAAGTTCTTTTCTTGCTGCATAAAGCCGCCAGTACACACGGTCCACAGCAGCAATAACCCGTATTACTTCGAGTTTAGTTCTGGCATCGGTTATCTGTCGCTCATATTCCGCGATACGAATGGCGTGAGTATTGGCACGATTGCCGGCACCCTGCAGTAAGGGTTGGCTAATCGAAACCGAGAGGTCCGAGCCATAGGAAGGATTAAATAACGAGTAGATAGAGTCTGTTTTGGTACGGTTGTCGGCCAGGTCGAATGTTACGGTTCCACCGGTTCGCAAAGGCACGCGAACACCAAGGTCAGTGTATAAGTAATCTACCTGTGAGCCCGAAATATCGAGAGTTGACGCTATAGGGGTATCAGTCTTGGCGTACGTCATATTGGAGAAAAATGCAGCCTCAAAAGCGGCCTGCTCTTCATCGACGCGCTCAGCGGCAATGGCAGGAGAAATAAGCTGGACCTTAAGGTCGAGGTTATTCTCTAACGTCAAGGCCCGACATCGTTCCAAGGAAAGCTCGAGTTCTTTGGGTGGGGCCTCGTTTACATCCACATGGTTACTGTCCTGGGTCTGGGCCTCCTGAAGCTCAAGTGTTTTAATCTGTCGTAATTTTTCTGGTGGAATCTTGATTTGATAGAAATCTTCATCGCCGGGGAACTGTTCGCAGCCAATTAACAGGGTTAGTCCAAACCCAATAAGAACCACAAAATAATAAAATCTCGAAGAAAATGTTTTATTCATGTCTAAGAGCCTCAATAGGGTCAAGTCTGGCGGCTTTAATTGCCGGAAACATTCCAAAAAATATACCCACCGAGCCGGCAAAAGCAAAAGAGAGTGCTATCGCCCAAAAGGGGATATAGGCCATGTCAAGTTCAACTTTCGGGATATTGGCTATTGCCTTGGTCAAAAGCTGCCCTACACCCACACCCACAATTCCGCCGAAGAAGCATAGGACTATTGATTCAATCATAAACTGAGTGAGGATTGCGGACTTTTTAGCCCCGACCGCCTTGCGAAGCCCGATTTCCCTGGTGCGTTCCGAGACCGATACAAGCATTATATTCATAATCCCCACACCTCCGACCAGCAGAGAAATGCCCACGATACCGCCGGCTGCCATGGTAACCACGAGTGCTATTTTATTGAATGTCTTAAGCGCGCTTTGGAGCGACTCGACCCGAAACGTGTCAGGTTCGGTGGGCCTGACGTTGCGTGTGCGGCGAAGGAAAAAGCGTATTTCAGCCTCGGCCTCATCCAGTACTTCGGCTGATTTGCTCGATGCAAAAGCCCAAATCCATGGTGTCTGCTCAAACTTAAAAGTCGTTCTGAAGGGGATAAATACTTCATAATAGTCTTCATTGCCCTGCCCGAAATTCATTTGAGGCTGTCGCTCTATAATCCCAACAATAACAAATAAATGAGAACCCAGGCGGATTGTCTGTCCAATGCAATCCCTGTCGAGGTGAAGATCCTTCTGTAATTTTGGGTCTATCAGGCATACGTGTCGCACCTGCATATCATCGATGACGGAAAAGGTTCTCCCGAGCACGACAGGCCGGCTCTCAATTTCGTGGTATGCAGGTTCAATACCCCGTATCTGGACGTTTTCTGCTGAGTTTTCGCCATATCGAGCTGTGCGTTCCCCTCCCCAGGCTATCCGGCTGAATTTTGCCACCGAAGGGCAATGCTTAAGCATGTCATCAAATTGTTCAGGGTAAAACCGAATCACTGACCACGATACATGGCGCATGGGCCCTTTATCGGGCCGCTGTGCCGAGATAAATATTGTATTAGTACCAAAGGTTTCAACCTGAGTTAGAATTTTGGCTTTTAGGCCCGTAAGAGCAGCAATCACAGCAGTTACCGAGGCAACACCGATTACGATGCCGATGGTTGTGAGTATCGACCTTGTCTTATTGGCCCAGATTTGCCCCAGCGCAAGATATACGCTCTGATAAAAAAGACGCAAAAAGGACAGAGACATTCGCGTCAGACTAATCAAGCCCTGAACGAGCAGACATAAAAGAGCTTTAGCCAGTCGTGTCGCAGCAATCATTTCTGTTGCTCCTGTTTGCTACTTTTTGCAGTGGTCTTGTCTCGTGGGTTCCGGCCATTCTTTTGGTCACTGTCGATTCGTCCGTCTTTCATGTGGATTATTCGCTTGGCATGATGCGCCACGTATTCTTCATGGGTTACTATCACAATGGTCTGGCCTTCCTGATGAAGCTGGTCGAACAGCTTAAGGATGCCTTCGCTCGTTTTGCTGTCAAGATTTCCGGTAGGCTCATCTGCCAGCAGAATACTCGGATTGCAGATGAGTGCCCGGGCGATAGCCACTCGTTGTTTTTCACCACCGGAGAGCTGGTTGGGTTTATGTTTTATACGGTCTGACAGCCCAACCCGCTCAAGGACGTTTTTGGCGCGTTTGCGTCGAGACCACCAGCCATTTTTTGAATAAATCAATGGCATCTCGACATTCTTAAGGGCGTTTAATTGCCCGAGCAATTCAAACGACTGAAAGACAAAGCCGATACGCTCATTACGAACGTGGGCTAACATAGCATCACTCATGCTGGTCGTGTTCTGGCCATCCAGCTCATAGGACCCTGAGGTAGCTCTGTCCAGGCAACCCAGAACATTCATTAGCGTGCTCTTGCCTGAGCCGGAGGCCCCCATCACCGCGACGTACTCGTTTTCGCCAAGTTCCAGGTTGATGCCGTCAAGCGCATGGATGCGCTCGACACCAACTTTGTAAACCCGCTTGATGTTTTGAAGCCGAATTATTACTTTTTCAGACGTTTGCATCACTTTTTACATCGTTTACATCGTTTACATCATTGGGCTCATTTGCATCAGCCTTAACTTTGGTACCTTTCTTCTTTTCCTCTACTTCGCGCTCATCCTGTAATTGCTGGTCGTGTTTGATGTCCTGGAGCACCTTATATGGGCCAACGACTATTTTGTCTTCTTCTGTAATACCCGACTTTATTATGGTATGGGTAAGGTCGCTTTGGCCCATTTTCACAGGTGTTGCCACAGCCTTGCCGTCCACGTAACGGTAAACAACAGTTGCATAAGTCTTGGTGGTATCAACCTCAGGACAATTTTCCCGAATTTCCAGAGGCAGATTGTCGACCTCTCGGCCAAGCACCGCCTGAGTGGGCACCTTGAGTATGTCTGTGTGTTTGCGCGTTTCGATATCCACGTGTGCACTCAGACCTGAATGCAGCGTTTCTTCGGTATTTTCGAGCAGTATTTCCGTTCTGTAATATTTCGTACCGGTGCGTGACATCAGATGTGCCAGGGCAATGGAATCGACCGTACCTTTGAACTCTTCGTCAGGGTATGCGTCCACATTAACGGCAGCCTTCTGGCCGACCTTTAGTTTTCCGACATCGGCCTCATCAACCTCCGCAACGACCAGCATTTCAGAGAGGTCCGCCACCTCCAGGATTACGGTTCCCGGATTATTCATTGTTCCGTAAATTACAACCTCGCCGACTTCCGCATTAATCCTGGTTACCACGCCATCTATAGGCGATGTTATGGTCGTATAGCTGAGAGCTTCCTGCGCCTGGGTAACCCTGGCACCAGCGGCTTCAAGGTTGTGTTGTAAGACCACCAAATTTAGTTCAGCCGCATTGAGGTTATGCATGGAGGAGTCGTATTGTGATTTGATATCGTCAAATGTCAATTGGCTCTGGTCGAAAGTGGCCTGACTAATATCTTGTGATTGCAGTAATTCTTTTTGGCGTTCCCAGTCTCGCTCGGCTTGTTTTAGCTTGGCAGCGAGGCCCTGAAGATTAGCTTGTTGGCTGGCAATCCTTGCTTTTTCAACTTCAAGCTGAGCCGCCTGAGCGGCGTAGCCTGCTTCGGCCGAAAGCAACTGGCTCTCCAAATCCTTGGCGTCGAGGCGGACCAGCACCGAGGCTGGTACCGGTGGAATTGCATCCGGGTCACCGCAGGTTACGGTGTCTCCTTCTTCGTAGGGCAGTTTTGTAATCCGCGCTGAGACTTTTGCGCTTATTTCAACTTTTGTTTTCGGTTCGATCTCGCCGGGAGCACTGACAAACTCTATCAGTTCTCCTCGCTGGCCCTTTTCGATGCGAACCACCGTACCCTTGTTTGAAGCTTTATTTTTGGCCTTAATGACTATCCCAGCTACGGAAACAAGGACCAGTGTTATGATAACCGTGATAATAATGATGCGGGGTTTTTTCATTCTGAGACCCTTCCTCAAAAGAAATTAGTGTCGATAGCGAGCTCAATCGCCAGCCATACAGGTATTCAACTTGCCTTCCTTTTACGTAACTTCTTTATTTACATTATATTAAGAACAGGGCTTAAATTGTGAAAAATACAGACGCCCAAACGGATAAAATCTTGTAACTTATTATTATTACTAAAGTTGTACAAAGAAGTCAAAGTATAATTTTTCCAGAGAAGAACCAAAAATCAGTCAGCTTGAGTATCTTATTAGGTTTAACGAAGGCCTATTTTTTTCTTTGCTTGTGCCGCTAACGTATTTTCAATTAGCTTGTCTGCAAAGCATTAATTGGCCTTGCGAGTCTCCAGGGTCACAAGGAGCAATAAAAAGATTCTCAAATGTTTGCTATAACAAGAGTAATTATGGCTGGTAAATGTTACCACTTTGTTACGATTTTATCCTTTTTCCATTATTTTCCGCGAATCTTGTGATTTTTAGCACATATTTGATGCTTTGACAACGAGTTTGCAACCACTGTGACTGATTATATGCAGAGTAAAACACTTGAAACTTCAAGGAATAGTACTATGGTGTTGTGTCATCTGATGGTTCGTATGGATATCTGGACAAGGCAGGATAAAAATATTTCTTAGCACGGCTTTTTTCCGGTTCTTGTCGGAATTGAGCCATATTTAGCAGGGCCAGTTGAGCACTTTTCTTATCGAAAGAGGAGTTGTAATTAAATGGGGCATGAGTCTTCCAGGGACACAGAGTGGTCAAAGGGCCATAAGCTCCGTGCTGTGGCAATCGTCCTTGTCGCGTGCATCTGCGGTTGGTTTGTGATGGAATTGGAAATCCTGGGAGTAAGGGCGCTGGCTCCGTATTTTGGCAGTGCCGTGTATGTAGTGACGGGCAGCGTAATCGGGGTTTTTCTGCTGAGCCTTTCGGCTGGATACATGCTCGGCGGGTGGTTTTCCAGAAAGGCCAATAGCCAGCGGATGCTGGGGGTGAACCTGATGGTGGCCGGCGCGTGGTTGTGTGCTATACCATTGCTCATAGAACCCGTGTGCGAAGGGATGTTCAATATTGGTTTGGACGAAAAATGGGGTTCTCTTCTTTCCGCTCTTGTTTTGTTCGGCGTGCCTACTTTGCTACTTGGAACGGT
>CAYSLN010000104.1:0-8072 GCA_964431825.1 uncultured Pirellulales bacterium
GCCCGTGTCCTGCCGGCACCTGCCCGTTGTCTTGATAACGAGCAGCGTAATTTTTGCGATAGCTCAAAGAATTACAGCACCCTCAGGGATTTTCCTCAGCGGCCCCGGGTGGTGAGCTAAGCAGGTTTTCTTCGCCAATACTTGTTCCTGCGTCATTAGACTCAGCCGGCTTACCTGGCTCAGTGTCCTCTGCTGTTTCTGGCGGTGCTTTTGGTTCTGTGCCGCTGAGCCACTCATTGATAGCCTGTTCGGTGGTCACCTTGTTTTCCGGTGAGGCTACCACCGAGTTAACCAAATCACACCACCAGCAAATATATGATATGTTTGCTCGCTGAGACTGCCTGCTAAGGCCTGCATCGCTTGCGAACTCGTTTTGAGAGATTGGTGTGGCACAGATTAAAAATGCCGCGAAACTCAAGACAAGAAAACCGGCCAAAAAGCCCAGCAAGCCTGCGAAAAGAATATCGAATGTTTTCGGAAATGAAACGTTGAACTGGCTTGTAAAAAATATATGGGCTATACCGTACAGAATCGCGAAGACCGCTATCGCCACCGCTGTCATAGCCAGGATATTACCGCATGATATCCCGCCGGCCTCGGGGACAATATCTACTATTACCGGCGTTAGAAAAATAGCCACATAGATTGAAATTAAAATATTGAAAAGCATGACCCAGCTTTCGTAGAAGCCGATTCGTATGGCGGCCCACGCAGCAACCGCACCAGCTAATATGCCCAGCCAGAATATCATATACTTTATCCTATAACCCTATGTAATTCTTGAAGACTTGTTATTCCGGACACTACCTTCTTGAGTCCCTGCTTGTTAAGGTTGGATTTCCCCTTTTTGCTCCCTTCGGCTCTCATCTCGGTTATTAACGTTTGGTTGTTGACAATAGCATCCTTCATCTGGTCGGTAATGACCACAATGTCACAAGCTGCTGTCCTTCCAAAATAACCGGTCTCCCCGCATCGCTTGCAACCTGTCGCCTCGAATATGCTTGTGCAGTTTATGTGTTTTCTTTGGAATTCATGTATTTGGTTCTGACTTAGCTGGACCGGCCTTTTGCAGCGAATGCAGAGCTTCCGAAGTAATCGTTGAGAAATCAGAGCACTTAACCCCGATGACAACAAAAGGGGTGATATACCTAAGTCCATCAGCCTGACAAGCGCTGCCGCGTTGCTGTTACAGTGTATTGTTGCCAGGACAAGATGCCCCGTCTGCGCCGCTCGAAGCGCAATCTCTGCAGTCTCCTCATCGCGTATTTCACCCACACATATAACATCCGGGTCCTGCCTTAGGATACTGCGCAGGGCCTTTGCGAAGGTAATATCAGCTTTTGGATTAATTTCAATCTGGCTGGATTCCGGCAGCACGGCCTCGATCGGGTCTTCCACCGTCACAACGTTGCGAGTAAACCGGTCGATTTCGTTGAGCATGGCATACATAGTCGTGGTTTTCCCACTGCCGGTAGGACCGCATATCAGTATCATCCCGCTTGGTTTGCTTATAACACTTTTGATGGTGGCGAATTGTTTTTTTGTAAACCCTACGTCAACTAATGTATACCTGCCTGCATTCTGATTCAGCACCCTTACCGACAGCTTTTCGCCGTATATAACGCCCGCGCTTGCAACTCGAAAAGAAGCCGTCATCTCGCCCTTTTTTGCAACAAAGGCGCCATCCTGAGGTCTTCTCTTCTCCGAGATGTCCATACTCGAGACAGCTTTGATACTGTTCACTATCGCTTTGCAGGTACCGGTCTTGAGTTCTTTTACCGTTCTCAATACACCGTCTATTCGCAGTCTGATTGTGTACGTTGCCTCATCCTTGGGGTCGATAAGAATATCACTGGCTCGTTGTTCGAGAGCGTCGGCGATAATTTTTTCGGTTAAATCGAGAATGTGGCTGTCTTCTCGCTTGCCGTCACTGTGACCATATATCTCTTTTAGCTCGGTGCCAGACGAGTCAAGCAGCCTTATACCAGAATCTTCTTTTTTACGGCGGAACGCGATAGACCGCACATTGGCAAAAGCATCTTGTATTTGTTGCCTTATTACCTCCAAGATACTGTCGTCACTTTCAAAAGCTTTTCTGAACGTGTCTACTATCAGCAGCGAAAGTAACAGTAGCGGCCCCACAAAAAGAGTTATGATATAAGCGATTGATTTGTATTGTTTTGGGACTAAGGAGCTGAACTGAACACGTTGTACAAAATACAGGCACAGGTACACCCATCCCACAAGACCGACAAGCTTGATTGGATTAAATGGCAGTGATACTACTGATATCGCTGAACCGGCCTCTGTTGGCAACAGGCAATGCCAGCTTTGTGGAAAACTTTGAATCAAGTCCAATATTTGCATATAAACTCTCTCAAAGCAAATACGGAATATATAAAACTCGCAGACACTAAGATAATATATCTTGTTCGTATTGACAAGACAAAAGTTTCTTTAAAAAAAACAGGAAGGCAGGCAGGCATTTTCAACATTGCTGGAGCTGGGAATTGGTTTGGCCCCCGCTTCTAAACCACAAAGGCCAAAGCCTGCTCAAATATCTTCTCCAAGCTCACCCCCAAAGGAACCGGACCCATCCAGTTCTATGAAACTGTCGGATTCTTCATCTGTTAAAAGTTGTGTATCTGATGTTTCTTGGTTGGGTGTGCTTGGTGTGGCCTCCGTCGGCGGGGAAATCTCTTCGGGCCGACCGTCAATCTGGAATAGAAATGTCAGCGGACCTACTTTGACATAATCGCCGGGCTGAATCGTTGCCTCTTTTATGCGCTTGCCGTTAAGATAAGTGCCGTTGCGTGATTCAAGATCACGGATTTTCAAACTTTTTTCGTCATGGTTCAGTTGGCAGTGCCTTCTGGAAATGGGCGTAAGAGGGATACATAAGTCGCAATTGTGACGCCGGCCAATCACTGCAACGTTGCTCGGCAAAGGAAAGACCTTCTGGGAACCGTCTTTCTTGAATAGAACCAAATTTACATCCATCCTACCTCCTGTGTAATCTAAATCCGGTTGCAATTATTTATTATACAGGCAAAAATAGATATAACAACCGATAAATTGGATGACAAAGAATATTAAGGAAATCTTAACAAAATCGGTTAGCTAAGGCAAAATTGCTTAACTTTATGATGATTCTAAAGTTATGATGGTTTTTCGAACGAGCAGATATATGATGCGTGCTTTTTGGTACGCATTTTGTTCACCTGTTGAGTGACGTTTTTCGCTGTCGATTACTGTTTAAAAATGGCGCTTGACAATTTCATTCCGATAGATATATTCATAGGTTAAATATTGGAGATTGGTAATACCGGATGAACTTATGGTAAAAGTAGCACTGCCTGATGGCAGCACATTGAGCGTTGCTGATGGTATAACAGCGATGCAACTGGCAGAGCAGATAGGACGGGGGCTCGCAAAGGCAGCCGTAGCAGCTAAAATAAATGGGCAATTGCGGGATTTGTCTGTCTCCATCGACAGTGATACGACAGTTCAAATCGTTACCCCTAAGGATGAAGATGGCCTTGAAGTAATGCGGCATAGCTGCGCCCACATAATGGCAGAGGCAATATGCAGTATCTGGCCCGCCGCGAAGCTTGTTTACGGCCCTGTGGTCACCGACGGATTCTATTATGATATCGACCTTGATGAGCCGATTCGCCCGGCCGATTTCCAACGCATAGAGCAAAAGATGCAGGAAATTATCGACTCCGACAGGCCGTTTATCCGTAAAGAGATGTCTAAAGCCGAGGCCCTCGAAAAATTAGCAGGTGACAAATATAAGCTCGATAATATAAGCCGTGCAGACAGTGACATTATTAGCTTCTATTCTCATGGAGATGGCTTTGAGGATTTGTGCAGAGGACCGCACTTACCGGGCACCGGTAAAATCGGAGGCTTTAAGGTTATGTCCGTTGCCGGCGCCTACTGGCACGGCGACCCCACGCAAAAAATGCTCCAGCGGGTTTATGGAACAGCCTGGCCCACTAAAAAAGAGCTTGACGATTATCTCCATAGATTAGAGGAAGCAAAAAAACGCGACCACCGTGTCTTGGGAAAACAACTGGATTTGTTCAGCTTCAACGAAGCAGGTCCCGGCTTCGCATTTATACACGCAAAAGGAACTGTAATATGGAATCAGGTCGTCAATTTCCTGCGCGACAAGAACATCAAATACGGATATAACGAAATAAGAACCCCGATTATTCTAAACGAGGAACTCTGGCACAAAAGCGGTCACTGGGACAACTACAAGGAAAACATGTACTTCAGTGAAATTGACGGCGTCGGCTACGCCGTCAAGCCCATGAACTGTCCCGGAGGATGTCTCGTATACAAAACACGCCAGCATTCCTATCGCGAATTCCCCATGCGTGTCGCTGAGTTTGGAATGGTCCACCGTCACGAGGCCAGCGGTGTTATGCACGGCCTTTTTAGAGTAAGACAGTTCACTCAGGATGATGCACACATTTATTGCACGCCAAATCAGATAGAATCGGAAATCATCGGCGTAATAGACCTCATATTCGAAGTATACAGGGCGTTCGGCTTCGAGGACTTCCTCATCGAGTTGTCCACCATGCCCATAAAGCATATAGGCTCAGACGAAATCTGGGAAGTCGCCACCAACGCTCTAAAAGATGCCCTCGCACACAAAAACATTGAATACAAAATCAACGCCGGCGACGGCGCCTTTTATGGCCCCAAGATAGATTTTCACATAAAAGACTGCCTCCAGAGGTCTTGGCAGCTCGGCACAATTCAACTGGATTTCTCCATGCCGCAGCGTTTCGAGCTTGTTTATACGGATGTTGATAACACCGACAAGCACCCCGTTATGATTCACAGGGCCGTTCTTGGTTCTTTTGAGCGATTTATCGGAATTCTCATAGAACATTACGCCGGAAATCTGCCTCTGTGGCTCTCGCCCGAGCAGGTAAGAATCCTTTCGATAAGTGAAAAAACCAATGATTACGCCAAAATTGTTCAGGATAAACTAAACGATGCCTCATTGCGTTGCAGTTGCGACCTATCGGACGAAAAAGTAAACGCCAAAATCGCCAAAGCCCACAGCGAAAAGCTCCCTTTCATGTTGGTAGTCGGCCCAAAAGAGGCACAGTCCGATACTGTTAACGTCAGAATCCAGGGTGTAAAAGAGACTAAAACAGTTGATGTCGACGAGTTTTTGAGAATAGCAAAACAAAAAATCGCCGATAAAGAAATAGAGTTGGCTTTTTGAGCCATTAACTTATAATTGAGAGCCTGTCGAGACATTAAAAGAAGTCGACGGCTTTGGTTTCTTTAAGAAAGGCAAGGTGGTGCACGATAAGTAAACGAGGTTTAAAGATAAACGGAGGGGTAAAAGCCAAGATGGTCCGGCTGATTGACGAAGCGAACAATCAGCTTGGGGTTGTTAGCAACGAGGAGGCGTTCGGCAAGGCCCGCGAAGCTGGCTTGGACCTTGTGGAAGTTGCTCCCACGAGTGACCCGCCCGTCTGTCGAATAATGGACTACGGTAAATGGGTGTACCAGCAGAAACGCAAGACCCGCGAGGCTCATAAGAAGAACCACCATCACGTCGCAACGCTAAAGGAAATCAGGCTCAGGCCCGAAACTGATAAACACGACCTGGCTATAAAGCTCAATCACTCCCGTGAATTCCTGGCAAAGGGCCACAAGGTGCAATTCACAATGTTCTTCCGTGGACGCCAGATGCTGCGCAGGGACCACGGCTATGCTATGCTCGATGAGATTGTCGAGTCGTTGCAGGATATCGCCAAAATCGAGCGACCGAGCGCAATGTCCGGAAGGCGCATGACACTACTCCTCGTCCCAAAACAATCTTAGCCGGGCCCATTCCAGCGCCCGCCTGCTACGTTTAGACAGTGAATTCTCTAAGCAACCCTATTGCTGCGGCTACTCGGGTACGGTCACTTCTATTTCATCACTATTTGTAAGCAGTTCGCTTGTAGTCGCGACGAGCTTAACTTTAATCTTGCCCTTTTTGTTGTTTACATAAATCTTTCCATCTCTGACCGGAGGTTGGCTTTCTTCATTAGCATACGCTTTTATATCGATAATTTCCTGACCCGCAGGAACTGATATGTTGTACGAGATGGTTTTTTCACCGTTTGCACTTTTATCTGCATTCGCAGCTATTGTAATCGACGGTCTACGAGCTAAAAGCTGTTCGTAGGTAAGTGGCGGTTGTCCGAGGAGCATTGAGTCTATTTTCCGCGCAAGGGGCAAAACGTCGTCGGCAAAACATCCCTCTCCCCGTATTCTTAGAGAAACATTGTCACGGACGAACATGATACGTGTATAGTCTTTTGTTTTAGATTTGTTAAGAAAACTTATATGGCCTAATCCTTCCGGCCGCTCGGCAGTGCGATACCCCCCAACCATGGCTTCCGTTGGTAGAGTATTTTCTGTCATCATGGTGAGCATATATTCCTGGGCGGCTCGTGAGCTTGGCGCCAGGCATAGTCGTACGAGCATTAAACCTTCATGGCGATACCCTTTGGTTCTTCTATATCTTTCCAGCTTCCGACTTAAGTATCTCTCTACGAGATTAGGGTCGTTTCGTATTTCAGAGGATAGATTTTCCAGAAGTTCAGCTTTGAGCTCGGGTGGAAGCTCCGTAGGCAAGGGTTCGTTAGTTTTGACGTGGCGTTGACATGACCAGCTCAGCCTACGCCGGGGAACTTGGTTAAAATCAATAAAACCATAGGAAATTGCCTCTCGTGTAACCAGGTCAGGCTGTGTAAGCAAAGACTTGTCAATTGTGACGGCAACACGCCGCGCATCCGTTTGTGGCCACTGTTCAAAATCAACGGCCTTAGCGAGAGCATTTAAACGTGCGCGGTCGGAACCTGTCGAACGGCTAAAACACCGAAGCTCTACGGCGGGTTCATCCCGTGGCTCACCGCGGTATATTAGTACCGCTGTAATCACGATTAAAAGAATTGCGATTAGATATTTTTGAGTTGAGATATTCGCTCTCATTAGTTGTTAGTAGGACAATGTTTAGGGATACAATATCTTTTAAGGTTTCTTTTGACGAAAATCTGTTACTTTATAGCCTTCCGGCAGATTAAATTCAAACACCTCATCTGGTATCATAGGATTCAATTCAACATTTACAATTCTGTAAACCGAGTTCTCTACAAAATTGCCGTCTCTGTCATACTTTATTTCGGTTATATTATGTGGGAACCCATTTGAATCAAAATCGTCACATTCACGAATATATGTAATCTGATTCGTTGTAGGAAAGTGAAATTCTGTTCGGTAAACACGGGAATAGTCATTCTTATCACATATCAAAATAGTCGAGGGAAAGTGGTCGGGATCGCCAACTTCTATTATATCTCTTGTGTCTGGAGCTTTTGGGTTAGGGCCAATACTAATTCTATTTACTGCCTTATTTCCTTTTGCTTTTGCTCCTCTTTTAGGTTCTATAATGGCAAGGCCGGTCCTGGCAAGCTCCGTCATCTTGTTCGGATCTGGAATAAAATTATTTAGCGATGTTGGAGTGCTACCTTGATCCATACCAAGAAAGAGCCGCAAGAATAAGGCAGTTCTGAAAGGTATACCTGCAAATTGGGCGATATCCTCTTTGGCCCACTTTCCCGTCTTGACAAAGACTGTATTCATATTACCCGCATAGTGATATCTGACAAACTCTCCCGTGGTTGCATCTTTGGTGTAAACGAAAGTATCAACGAAAGGTGTATTTGGCCCTAAAGGTTCGTTCGGCCCGACTTCTACCATGTCAATTCGATAGTTATCGCCTGATATCCATAACTGATATTTTGCCTTACGAGGGAATTTTTGCTTTTCTACCCAGTTTTTTAAGTTTATCTCTATAAATTTATCACGTCTTTCAATTTCATAAGGCGTAAGTTCATCAATCGAACGACCCTTGAATTCTTTATCAGCAATTTCTTCGGCTTCCTTGCGAAGTTGCTCAATGGACTCTGGTACCTTCGTATAATCTTTATAGAAAGTAACATGTATGCTATTAATCGGCTCCTTCCAGACAGCAGCCGCTAATT